>NZ_VUMR01000052.1 GCF_009696075.1 Holdemanella porci
AAAAATGGACCCAGACAACTAAATGTTGTCTGAGCCCAATATCAGCTATAAACCATTTTGGGGTATATGCCGCCCCTTAAATTCTTGGAGAGCAAATTCACCTAACCCCATCCAAATTTATTGCGCCTAAAAAAGCCAAGCTTAAAGTTTAAAATTATCTAACAACACGAATGAATTGTGGAGATGCTGCTGTGCTTAAATATGCACTAGCAATTACAGTCTTACCTTCGTAGTTTCCATGAACAGCTTGTCCATTTCCAATATAGATAGCAATGTGGTCAACACCACGTCCACCATTGTTATAGTACAATAAGTCACCTTCTTGAGGATCGTTAGTGTAGTATCCATATTGACCTGCGTATTGATCTGGCCATAATTGATAAGCATCACTTACACCGGCATTTGCCAAAGCTTGTTGTACAACTTGTGTACACCATAATCCATCAGTTACACCTACTAATTTCTGTGCTTCAGCAGAAATTCTTTGTCCTAAAGAACTAGTTGCTGGTGTTTCTGCAGGAGCTTGTACTTCTGGTGCTGGAGTTGTTTGCTCTGGAGCAGGTGTTACAGTCTGTTCTGGAGTTGGAGTCTCAGTTTGTTCTGGAGCAGGTGTTACAGTCTGTTCAGGAGCTGGAGTTGTTTGCTCTGGAGCAGGTGTTACATTTTGCTCAGGAGCTGGAGTCTCAGTTTGTTCTGGAGCAGGTGTTACATTTTGCTCAGGAGCTGGAGTCTCAGTTTGTTCTGGAGCAGGTGTTACATTTTGCTCAGGAGCTGGAGTCTCAGTCTGTTCTGGAGCAGTTGTTTCTGCTGGAGTTTCAGTTGTATCTGTTGCTTCAGTTGTAGTTACTGGAGTTTCGACTACTTCTTCGGCTTTCTGTTCTGTTTCTTCTTTTACAGCTTCTTGACTAGCTGTTGCTACTGTTTCTTTCACTTCCCCTGTAATGTTACTTGAAACGCTAGCTGTTGTTGCTTCTTCAGTCTTTGAAGAATTTACTGTTCCATCTTCTGAGAAATAGTAAGATTTTCCTTCGATTTCTTGCCATCCTTTTGCTACAGTTTTATCTTCATTGACATAGCGATCACCATGCCATCCTGGTTCTTCCTTAGCTGCAACTACTGTTGCCACAACAGGGAAAGCAGATGCTACACATAGAATCGCTGCAACTTTTTTACCATTATTTTCTACAAAGTTCATTTTATTCTACCCCCATTTAAAATAGTTCATGATTAGTTTACCACGAAACCACTTCACAAACAACCCTAAATTTTATTTTCGGTTAGAAATAGCTAAAAATAAAAGGCCTCAAAGAGGCCTAGATAATCATCAATTATTTTGTTTTTTCAATAATTTCTGTGAAGCTATCTTCTTTCAAACTAGCACCACCAATTAATGCACCATCGATATCTGGTTGAGCCATATATTCAACGATGTTGTTAGGTTTAACACTTCCACCATATTGGATACGTACTTTTTCAGCAGCTTCTTCTCCATACATAACCTTAACTTGGTCACGTACGATCTTACAGCAGTTTTCAGCAATTTCAACTGAAGCAGATTTTCCTGTTCCGATAGCCCAGATTGGTTCGTAAGCAATTACCATTTCACCAACACATTTTGGACATAAGTCAGCTAAAGAACCAGCTAATTCTTCACGAATTACTTTTTCTGAGTTTCCAGCATCGTAATCAGCTTCTGTTTCACCAACACATAAGATTGGAGTAATTCCAGCTTTGATTAAACGTTTTGCTTTTTTGTTTACTGTTTCATCAGTATCACCGAACATTTCACGACGTTCTGAGTGACCGATAATGCAATATTTAACTCCCATTTCTTCTAACATAGGAACACTAACTTCACCAGTGAAAGCTCCACTATCTTCAAAGTGGCAGTTTTCAGCAGCTACAACTAAGTTTTTAGCGTGATCCAATGCAGTTCTTAAATCAGTAAATGGACATCCAATTCCATAAGTAGCATTTTCACTAGCAGCAACACCATCAACAGCTTCGAAGAAAGCTTTTGTTTCAGCGTTGTTTTTGTTCATTTTCCAGTTTCCAACGATAATAGGTTTTCTCATCTTAAGTACATCTCCTTATTACTTTTCGCTGATAATAGCGATACCAGGTAATGTTTTACCTTCCATATATTCCAAACTAGCTCCACCACCAGTTGAAACGTGAGAGAATTTGTCTGCATATCCTAATTGTTTTGCAGCAGCAGCAGAGTCTCCACCACCGATTACAGTAATAGCTTCTGGTAATTCAGAGATAGCTTTACATACTTCTTCAGTACCTTTAGCGAATTTAGGCATTTCGAATACACCCATAGGTCCATTCCATACTACAGTTTTAGCACCTGCTAAAGTTTCTTTGAACAATTCAACAGATTTAGGACCAATATCCAATCCCATCCATCCATCAGGAATTTGTCCAGCATCAGCAACACTAGTGTTAGCTTCTTCACTGAATGCATCAGCGATTACGTTATCTACAGGAAGAACTAATTTGTCTCCAGCTTTTTCTAAATATTCTTTTGCTAAATCCAATTTGTCATCTTCAACTAATGAAGTACCGATTGAACCACCAACAGCTTTAGAGAATGTATAAGCCATTCCACCACCGATGATAACTTTGTCAGCTTTTTTCAATAAGTTGTCAACAACATCGATCTTACTAGATACTTTAGATCCACCAATGATAGCTACAAATGGGTGAGCTGGTTCATCAACAGCTTTTCCTAACATTGTAACTTCTTTTTCAACTAAGAATCCTAATCCGTTTTCTTTAATGTTTGTAGGGATACCTACAGTAGAAGCGTGAGCACGGTGAACAGATCCGAATGCATCTTCAACGAATACTTCACCTAAGCTAGCCCAATATGCACCTAATTCAGGATCGTTTTTGCTTTCGCCTTTTTCGTAACGAGTATTTTGCATTAATACGATTTCACCATCAGCTAATGCATTTACAGCGTTTTCTAATTCTTCACCACGAGTTACTGGGCAGAAAGTTACTTTTACATCTGGTAACAATTCTTGTAAACGTACGGCTACGCATTCCAAGTTGTTTTTAGCTTTGTCTTCTTCAGTCTTAACTTTTCCTAAGTGAGACATCAAAATAACTTTAGCTTTGTTTTCTACTAAATATTTAATTGTAGGTAAAGCCATTACGATACGGTTATCATCTGTGATAACACCATCTTTTCTTGGCACGTTAAAATCACAACGTACGATGACCTTTTTTCCAGCTACATCAAGGTCTTTAACAGTTCTCTTTGTCATGTATATTCCTCCTACTGTCATTTTTTTGCACATCCATTATATCACTACATAAATTGATTGACTAGTTTTTCACAAGTAAAATATTTCACAAAAAGCGCTTACATCACTTACTTGTGGTAATTACGACCATTATTGATCATAAAACCACGATAAATCTGTTCCAACATCAAGACACGGGTCATTAAATGAGTAAAAGTTAGATCCGATAATTTCCAACGATAATTCGCTCTAGAAACTAATTTTTCACTTGGTCCTAGACTTCCCGCAATCACAAAAACAATATTTGAATACTTTATTTGCCACATATCCAAATTCTTCGCAAACATCTCAGAATCAACCATCTTGCCATGAAGATCAAGCAATACCACAAAATCTTGATCCGACAATTTTTCTAGAACACGATTTCCCTCTTTTTCTTTCACCAATAAAACTTCAGCTTCTCTAGAAATATGCTCATTTGCTTCATCCTTGACTTCGATTTCGCTAAACTTACAAAAAGCCGACAATCGCTTCATATATTCTTTCTCTAAAGACTGTAACGCCTTATCTTTATTCTTACCAATCGCAATTAATTTAATCACAATATCCCTCCATCATTATTCTCTTGAATATCTTTCACAAAATAATCATACCGATCCAAAAATAATTTCATTGTTTGATAGCTAGACGTTGATTTATAATCCACTTCTTCTACCTTACCTTCATCAAACGATAAGATTTGTGCATCTGGAAACCCTAATAATATAGGTGAGTGTGTCGCAATGATAAATTGGCAATTTTGTTTCACACATTCCTCAATCAAGTATAATAATGCCAATTGATTCTGACAAGATAAGGCTGCTTCGGGTTCATCCAAAAAGTAAAGGCATTTTCGTTTGATTTGATGTATCAAAAGTGAACAGAAACTCTGACCATGCGATTGATCATGGTATCTTTCAGAAAAAACACCACTATATTCCATTTCTTTTGTCGCAACATTATAAAAGCTTTCTGCACGCAAGAAATACATCCAATCCGGTTTTCTAGAACGCCACAAACGCATATGTTCATACAAACTAGAATACGAATCATACGTAGAAAAATTATAGTTTTTTGTTCCACCTTCTGGATTCAATCCATTTTTAATCGCAAGAGCCTCTAATAAGGTGAATTTACCACTTCCGTTTTCGCCGCAAAAGAAAGTTACGGGCTTAGTAAAGGTGAATTGATCGATACTTCGAATACTTTTAATATCGGCCACATAATCATCAATTTCATCCCACAAGATGTCAAATCCATTTATAAACATATATATCACCTAAGAAAAATAGTACTCTATCTGAGTACTAAATTCCATGATGATTCACATAATATATATAGATAAATAATCCAATCAAGATAAATCCTAATATCCAATTAAACATTTCTTTTCACGATTCCATAATACACTTTTGAAGTTAATACATAAATCACAATGTAGACTAGGGCAAAAGCCACAAAACACATAGCTGTTGTTCGAACATAAAGCCATGCATCACTCACAAACAACAAATGAAGTAGCTTTTCAATCATTGGATACGCAAAACAAACATGAAGTCCTGCAACAAGTAGTGGCATAAAGAATACCGTCAACACCTGCGAATGAATAGCCTTCTTTACATCACTTTGTTCTAGACCCACTTTTTGCATAATTTCAAAACGATCCTTGTCTTCATAGCCTTCTGTAATTTGTTTGTAGTACATAATCAGAATGGTTGCCATGATAAATAAGAAGCTTAAGAAGATTCCAATAAATAAGATTCCTGCATATAATTCAATCAAGCCTTGTTTCTGATCTGATTTATTTGTCCATATAAAATTATTTATATTTCCATTCTGAGTTAATTTTTCAATAACCCTACGATCATTCGCATCACAATCAAATAAATAACTTGCATATATTGTACTCGCATTATCATCATATACATTCAATTGATCTTGTTGCATCCTCTCTAAAGTCTTTTCTGAATCCACAATAATATAATAATGCTCTGTCACATTTGGATTATTTTCATCCATCTTTAAATGATCCAATTGTTTCTTTACAACATATTCTTTTCCAAATAAAGATAAAGTCTTCTCCTTAACCTTCTCTACATTAGAATACACATAGATTTCATTTGGCTTTAAAGACCCCTTCATATTTTCATAGTCCTGAATATCCTTTAATGGAAGACAATAAAATTCTTGAATTTCATTTACGGCATTCATCCCCTCATTCTGGTAATCTGTAATCAAAGTTCCATTCTTTAAATATCCAGCATAATGCAATCTCTTATACGCAAGAAAATTTTTTGGAACAATGCCCATACGAATCAATTCTTCACTCATTTCATCAAAATCAATATTAGAAGCTTCCCCATATCCTGTTCCAATAAAATCTCTTGGATATTGTGAATCTACAACACGATCAATACTTGTCCACATGCTAAGGGTTGTAGACAACATCACTAAAACCATTGTTGAAAGAATACAAATATTCGCAAGTCCTACGGCATTTTGTTTCATACGATACATCATGCCAGAAATACTAATAAAGTGATTCGTCTTATAATAGTAATTCTTGTTTTTCTTCATTAGTTTTAAGAAAGTGACCGAAATCGAAGTAAATAATAAATAGGTTCCAATAATGACAAGCACAACAGCCACAAAAAAGACGTAAAGTGCGCTTAAAGGATTTTTAGTACTAATTGACAAATAGTATCCAATACCTAGACAAAGAATACCAATAATAGAAAGAAACCATTTGGCCTTAGGCTCTTTTTCGCCCATATGATCGGAATGAAGTAATTCAATCGGACTTGAAATATGAATACGAATCATAGAATAGAAATAGATCAATACATAAATCAATCCAATCACAAGAACGCATTGTCTCATGCCAAAAAAAGAAAAGTAGAAGCCAAGTACAATATCTGCACCAATCATTTTTGCGATTATTAAGAACATCGCTTTATCTAATAAGATACCTAATCCAATTCCTAAAATTAATGAAACAAGTAGAGTTATTAATGTCTCATAAAACAAGACGCGAGCTAAGTGTTTCTTTTCCATTCCTAATATAGAGAATAATGCGAATTCTTTTTGTCTTCTTTTAATCAAGAAACTATGGGTATAGAACAAGAAAATAAACGCAAATATTTCAATAATCACAATGCCAAAACCTAATAACTGCTTTATAGATGCTCCTCCTACGATTTCATCTAAATGCGGATTAGTTGCCAAAGAAACAACCATATACAACATCATTGTCGTTAAGACACTCGTTAATATATAAGGAATGATGGTACGCGCATTCTTCTTCAAATTATCTACAGCTAAATTTAAATAGAAAGCTCTACTCATGATGCACACCACCTGTAGCTAATAATGTCAACGTATCACTAATACATTGGTACATCTGATCTAAATTTTTATTTCCCTTATAAATTTCATGGAAGATCTTTCCATCTTTAATAAATAATACGCGAGAAGCATGGCTTGCCGCCTTTGTCGAATGAGTAACCATTACAATTGTTTGTTGATTCGCATTGATGGTTCCAAACAAATGTAAAAGTTCCTCTGTACTCTTTGAATCCAATGCCCCCGTTGGCTCATCAGCCAAAATTAGATCTGGATTTGTGATGATGGCACGAGCTACAGCTACACGCTGCTTTTGTCCACCACTGATTTCATAAGGAAACTTATCTAAAATATTCTCAATCCCTAGTTGTTTGACAATTGGATCCAATCTTTTTTTCATTTCTGGATATTTTTTCTTGCTTAAAACCAAAGGCAAGAAAATATTGTCGCGATTATTAAAATTATCTAATAAGTTAAAATCTTGGAATACAAAGCCTAAATGTTCTCTGCGAAAGTTCGCAATTTCCTTTTCTGAAATATGCGTAATATCTTTACCATGTAATAAGACTTGTCCACTTGTTGGTTTATCCAAAGCTGCCAAGATATTTAATAGTGTTGTCTTACCAGATCCAGACTCTCCCATAATAGCGACATATTCACCTTTATTCACACTAAAATTCACATTACTCAATGCCTGTACTTGATTCTGAGTAAATCTTGTTGTATATACTTTTTTCAAATTTTTTACTTCCAATAATGCCATATTCATTACCTCCATGTACACCAAAATTCTACAAAGAATCCAAAAATGCAGCCATCGATTCAGCTAACACTATTCTTACAAGATTGTAAGATTACTCAATTCTTCCTTCAAAATGCGTAAGATCCAATATCACTCGAGTGCCTTTACCAACATTTGATTCAATCGTTATTTTATGATTCAACATATCCAAAATATTTTTACATAAATATAGACCTAGACCACTTGCCGTTTTATCGCTACGCCCATTCATGCCTGTATATCCCTTTTCAAACACACGATTTAAATCACTTGCACTAATACCAATACCCGTATCTTCAATAACTAAGACATGTTTAGTCTTCATATATATAGATATCAAACCATTTTCATTGGTATATTTAAGACTATTCGAAAGAATTTGTTCCAACACAAACACAAGCCACTTTTCATCACTCAAAATCACATCTCCAGTTTCTTTAAAGCTCAACTGAATGTGTTTACGAATAAATTCTGTAGAAAAGCGACGAATCGATTGTCGAATTAAATCATCCAATTCTAATTCTTTAAATAAGAAATCAGTATGCGTACTATGTAATCGTAAATAGGCTAAAACCATATCTGTATATTGATCCATTCGTAAGAGTTGTAACTTGATTTCACTACGCCTCAATTTCTCATCTTCAAGCAACAATTTCATAGCGGCAATGGGAAGTTTAGCCTGATGCACCCACATCGTAAAATAATCTTCTAGATCATGCATTTTATTTTCTGAAGAAATAACATATTCATCATGATACTCTTTCATAGCCACTAAGATTTTATGATAATCCTCTCCCATCAATGAAGAATCTTGAAGATCGCAAGACAAAGAAATATTACTATTGGATTGAAGTGTTACTAAGGTTTGGTGTTTCTTATAATATTTGTGGTAATCCCAAAAGAAACAAACCACCAACAATACACATAAAAGCATAAAGGCATATGTAAAAGCTTCAAGTTCTAAATTATAGAGTTTAAATACACATAAACAGACGAATACACTCACAACATAAATTGTGATAAAGAACGCTCGATCTTTTAAATAATGACTAAACAACTTCATATCTTATATCCCAATCCTTTTTTTGTTTGAATAAAATCTAAAATCCCAATACTCTCTAACTTTTTACGCAAACGATTCACATTCACACTTAATGCATTTTCATCCACATAAAAATCGGTCTTCCACAAATATTCCATTAAACGATCTCGAGATACAATGGTCCCCTTCTTTTCCATAAGTAAACGTAGGATCTTAGCCTCATTCTTACTCAGTTCCATTTGAGAAGATTGAAAACTTACTGTATTATCATCTAAATTAAAGCGTACACCTTGATATTCAAGGATATTATGATTAGATACAAAGTCATAGCTACGTCTTAATATTGCCGTAATTTTAGCAGCTAGAACATTTAAATCAAATGGTTTACATACAAAATCATCCGCACCTTTAGAGATAGCCATCACAATACTCATATTGTCTGTAGCACTTGAAATAAAGATAATTGGAACTTTGGATTCTTCACGAATCTTTTCTGTCCATAAATATCCATTTAAATAAGGCAGTGTTATATCCATTAATACTAAGTCTGGATTAAAGGAATGAAATGCATCCATCACATTATAAAAATCTGTAACTCTTTCAACACTATAGTTCCAAGATTTAAGAAACGATTCTAACTTTTTTGAAATGAGTTCATCATCTTCTACAATCATTATTTTATACATAATCTCACCCACTTTATTATACTGCATAAGCCAGGAAATCTTTCTAACAATGCTGTAAGATAAAGCAAAAAGGAAGTGATAGTATAATCTATCTTCAAGCGATGAATTCTCATTTTAGAAATCGGATTATGTATATTACTAAACAATCTTTTAAAGAATAAATCCAATAAAAAAATACGATACGCCATCTGTATCGCATTACTATTAATTTGTTCAAATATGCATACATATCAAGCCATGTAGGCCATACATTCATTATTCTGTTTACTTGTATTATTAATTCTATTCAAGAAAAGAAAACCAATCATCTGTATGATCCTTTCCGCTATAGTATCCACATCCATCGTTACTTTTGGTTATGTGAATATGTATACCATCCATAAAACCACCTACAATATTGTCCTAGACCATCAACCCCAAGGAACAGAAGAAAACACTAAAAACAATGTCAACCTTCAACTCAGCGGTCATACCCATAACGGACAAATGTTTCCACTATCTTTCTCTTACCACCTACAACCCAACTTTGCGGGTAATTACGGAAAAAAAACATTTAAACACTACGCAAAAAACATTAGCTCAGAACTTGTTGGTTGGGGTTTTCCTATAAGAACAGAGGGTATTTGTGAGTATGTTGTAGTCAATATTAAACAAGATAAATAAACGATATTCTAGCAAAAATATACAGTAACAAAATGGACTAAGTTTATTTGTATTGTATTTCCAAAAAACACATTACATACCTTTTAATTAATCAAATATTTATATTCTTCCTTATTTAATTAACATTTACACAATAAAATGTAGATGGGAATGCCCCTCTGCCCTTTCTGGCGGGGGTGTCACTCCCTTTTTCATTTTTCAAATCCGTCCCAGCAATAATCCTTATGGTAACAAAACTACAATTTAAGTGTAAGAACACGAAAATGCGTTCTGTTCTAGCAAAAATCCTTATGGTAACAAAACGATGTATTAAACAATGTAATCTCTCAAGATGTTCTGTTCTAGCAAAAATCCTTATGGTAACAAAACTATATACAAGGTTTTGCAAGCCGTATCTAGGTTCTGTTCTAGCAAAAATCCTTATGGTAACAAAACTTTCCATTTGCTCGTCAATAAATTGTCTGGGTTCTGTTCTAGCAAAAATCCTTATGGTAACAAAACTTGAGTCAATCATAACATCCGGTTCTTCAAGTTCTGTTCTAGCAAAAATCCTTATGGTAACAAAACATTTATAAAGCTAGACTCTTTGTTGATACTAGTTCTGTTCTAGCAAAAATCCTTATGGTAACAAAACTGACATGTATGACTATTTCTACGCAAATAGGTTCTGTTCTAGCAAAAATCCTTATGGTAACAAAACATTCTCCTGCACCTAGTACGAATGCTGGAAGTTCTGTTCTAGCAAAAATCCTTATGGTAACAAAACTTCAATGGATACACTTAGAGAGTTAGTTGAGTTCTGTTCTAGCAAAAATCCTTATGGTAACAAAACACGAGGTAGGGTTGATGGTGCTACATCAGAGTTCTGTTCTAGCAAAAATCCTTATGGTAACAAAACATTTTGAGTTTCTAAAGTTGTATTAATTCTGTTCTGTTCTAGCAAAAATCCTTATGGTAACAAAACACCAACGAAAGCAACTTCCACAATTTCATCGTTCTGTTCTAGCAAAAATCCTTATGGTAACAAAACGCGGTGTAGACAATAACCCTTCGCCTAAAGGTTCTGTTCTAGCAAAAATCCTTATGGTAACAAAACGTGGCGCTATTTGGATTACTTGATGAGTTTGTTCTGTTCTAGCAAAAATCCTTATGGTAACAAAACGATAGTAAAGTTCTTTGCATAGCTTGTGATGTTCTGTTCTAGCAAAAATCCTTATGGTAACAAAACTTAATGCCGTAAATAATGCTGAGGGTCTATGTTCTGTTCTAGCAAAAATCCTTATGGTAACAAAACATCTGTTATATTGACGATTGGATGTTTAATGTTCTGTTCTAGCAAAAATCCTTATGGTAACAAAACAGGGGAACTTATTGTTGATGGTTCATCTCAGTTCTGTTCTAGCAAAAATCCTTATGGTAACAAAACGGGATTAGCAACTTTTAACATTTGCCCTAAGTTCTGTTCTAGCAAAAATCCTTATGGTAACAAAACAAAGAGTGGGTAGTTGACCCATTTAAAAAAGTTCTGTTCTAGCAAAAATCCTTATGGTAACAAAACGGTATAATAATGGTATAGAAAGTGAGGTAAGTTCTGTTCTAGCAAAAATCCTTATGGTAACAAAACTCCTACACTTACAATTAGCCACAAAAAAAAGTTCTGTTCTAGCAAAAATCCTTATGGTAACAAAACACGTTCATCTGTAATAGCACAACATAAATAGTTCTGTTCTAGCAAAAATCCTTATGGTAACAAAACTGACTATACACGTAAATACATCAACGTATAGTTCTGTTCTAGCAAAAATCCTTATGGTAACAAAACCGATATGTATGACTATTTTTACGCAAACAGGTTCTGTTCTAGCAAAAATCCTTATGGTAACAAAACCTAGTGGTACATTTGGAGTTAGGATTACTGGTTCTGTTCTAGCAAAAATCCTTATGGTAACAAAACGAATGTAGTTGATTATATAACAGGATGTATGTTCTGTTCTAGCAAAAATCCTTATGGTAACAAAACACTGATGTCACATAGCTTCCTGCGTGCAAGGTTCTGTTCTAGCAAAAATCCTTATGGTAACAAAACCAGTATTCCTTAACTTTGGATTGTAAATAAGTTCTGTTCTAGCAAAAATCCTTATGGTAACAAAACAATTAGATCCTGCGATAAATAAATCATCCAGTTCTGTTCTAGCAAAAATCCTTATGGTAACAAAACTATCTTCGGATAACATTTCTTTCATGTCCCGTTCTGTTCTAGCAAAAATCCTTATGGTAACAAAACTTTCTTAATTGTACCATCTGTGCTATTTGCGTTCTGTTCTAGCAAAAATCCTTATGGTAACAAAACGATAAATTCATTCATTTCATCAATCGTGAAGTTCTGTTCTAGCAAAAATCCTTATGGTAACAAAACTCTGCAAGCATTAATATATTCATTCAATCCAGTTCTGTTCTAGCAAAAATCCTTATGGTAACAAAACTACCTTCAATTACGCAATTCTTTCGCACAGGTTCTGTTCTAGCAAAAATCCTTATGGTAACAAAACCTCAAAAATATGGTAGCACATTTTTGAATGTAATAGAATACTAATTATTTAATTGAAAAATGGTCTAGTTCTTGATAAATATCATGTGTTTTGTGAGTGTATATTTGTTGTAAATAATTAATTGTCATTTGTTCTACCTCCTGTAACGTATATGTTTGAAGTGATTTTTGCGATAGGTCGTAATAAATTTGTTCCATGTCTGCAAAATCTATTATTTTATCTTGCAATAAAGCTGTATTTTGTACATTCATTAAATCGTTGTAATAATTTGTAAAAATCATCAATATAACATTCTCAATTTTATTGATTTTCTGAAGAATTTTATCACTTAAATTATCTAGTTTGCCGAAAACAAAGATATTATCATATTTTGAATTATGATTGGATATATATTCAACTAAATCCAATTGAAACAAAATCAATTCATCTTTCGTTAGATCAAATTCATCTTTTTGTAATTCGTCTTCATAATATGGTGACAACATTTTTATCAATTGCTTATAATTAGCTCCATTAAACATAATTTTAAGCATTGATTCATCATTGACTTCTTCTGATAATGAATTCAACAATATGTCAATTGTACTGATAGTATCAAAATATTCTTGGTTCTGAAGTTTAATTTCCAAATACTTTAACATCAATGACTTTGCAGTGAGCTTTTTATCCTCATTAAGAGAATACATTTCTGAAATTTCTATAAACATATTATTTTTAAGTTCTATCTCTTTTTCGTTTATAAACATTTTCGTACTAATATTATTTTCTGTTCTATTTTCACTTTTATCTTTTGAAGTAAACAATCGAATTGCTTGTAGCAATGTATAATTCTTACTTGAATCTGAAATTATATATTTCACATGATTCATTTGAAGATTCCATTTATTTGTTCCATTCTTTATAGTTAATAAATTCATAATTTTATAAATGCATCGCTGTTGACGACTTGTTCTTGATTTGATTTACCACCAACTATTATTTCAATCTTTGCATATTGTTTTTCTGTAACCAATAAAATTCGTATTTGCCCTTTTTGTGGAACATTTCTTTGTAAAACATTCACATGTTTTACTGCTGCTTCACGATTTGCAAATATTTTACAATACACCGAATACTGCATCATGATATATCCATTTTTTATTAGATATTTTCTAAATGTTGCATAAATTCTTCTATCTTCTTTGGATACTACGGGTAAATCAAAAAATAATATTAATCGCATAAAATCATAAATCATATATTACTGGTAATGGATACAAAATAGAATCTGCTTCACAATCTAAATAGTTAAATATAGAATCTAAATAAAAGCTAATCGCATTTGCTACTGTTTGTTTTCTTCCATCAATCATAATTTTCTTGTTTGTCAATTGTATTAAAGCTTCCCTATGAGATTGTTTAAAAATAATATCATCCATCATATTGTTGAAAACATAATGGTCCACTATTGGTCTGAACACTTCTATAATATCATCACTCAAGTTAAACATATTTTGTTTTCCCTTATGAAAAATGCCTATGTTAGCAATATAGCCCTTTGCTACAATAATTGATGTAATCAGTGATCTAAATATAGCATAGCCATAATTTAATCCAGCATTTATCACATCTTCTTCAAACCGAATAAAATCATGACCAAAAAGTTCTCTAAAATACATCTTCGCAGCCAAGCCTTCTCTGTTTGTTTTATCACCAGAAACAACACTATCTACAAATTCATACAGCTTCTTTTCCACTTCAAAATCTTTATTATTAACCTTCAATATTTCTATTTGATTTAAAATCTTCATTTTTACAATCATTGCATGTAAATCATCTTTACGTTTTGAATCCCAGCAAATTTGTTTTGAAATATTCCCACTACTTGAAAAATGTCCATTCATCGGTAATATATAGCTTTTCGGCAAATGATCCACTCCACAAATGATGGTACACACATTATTATCTGTTAATTTATTAATTAAAGGTACACTCAAATTAGACTGATAATTATCAATCACTAGAATTTGAATATCTGAAACCGGAATCAATAAAGTGTCATTTTTAATTTCCACTTTCAAATTATCTAAATACAGTCTCAAATACTCACATTTTTCAATATATATAACTCTATAGCCCATAAAAAGGGTAAAAGAAAAGGCTCCGAAGAGCCGAATCCGGGATAAACCCTTGTTTTGTTAGGTCATAAAAATTTTTGCTAGAATATAACCACTTTTAGTATACTCTATTTAAATTCCAATTTCAACTTATTATCCTTCACTTCGTATAGATTCCCTAATACATCCGTGGCATATTTTTTTATCATTAAAGATGATGCCACAGTAGGCATTAATTGTTTTTTACAATATGTATAAATTGGTTTTACTTCTATTGTACCTGTTGTGTCGTTATTTGTTGCTGTAAATTTTAACAATTCTAGACTTACTCCATCATGATAACATGCCATTCCATCTTTATTTTCAGTAGATGAATCATAGTAATATGGTTGTCCTTCTTTTCTTTTTATACCAATTAGTTCATCTCTATGCATTGAGAATAAGAATTTATCTGTGTCTTTTATCTTTTTATTGGCCTTTTCCTGCTTATACCATTGTTCATCAATTACATACTGATGTTAGCATATAAATAGGACTAGTCAAAAAGAGAAAATTTACGCCAGTGGTACAATAGAAAGAGGATGATTCAAAGACAAAGGAAGGCAAAAGAAAATGGCAAATAAAAAGAAACAGTTTGATC
>NZ_VUMR01000053.1 GCF_009696075.1 Holdemanella porci
CATCCACATGCTTTTCTAGATCCATATTCGAATCATTCATCTTTGAATCGAGTTCCATACAGTTTTCAGGTTTAAGAACTCTTTCTCCATCAAAGAAGTACGCATTAAAGAAGTCGACAAAATAGGCGTTGTTTTCTAAAAACTCCTTCATAATTTTGTCTTTTGATTTATTCATGTGATTTCATCACCCCTATCTTATATACGAAATACATTGAGGCTTTTCCAAAGAAGACGCACATTTTGATAATTTCACATAATTCATTTTGATTTCACAAGATTTACCAAAGTTATACTAAAATTATGACAACACGGGATGTTATTCTATAAGTGCCTTAAAGATAAGGCAATGAATATAGAAAATAAACCAATATTCATATCTCTCTCCAAAAATAATAATAAACAAAAGAAACCATTCTAGACGCCAATACTAGAATGGTTTTTTTATTATTCTTCATATTCTGTTGTATATTCATTGTCTATCGCAAACGAATGATCCATAGGACCTGAGCCTTTGCCCAAATCAAGCATTGCTCCTAATGCCCCAGAAATGTAGTCTTTTGCTCGTTTTACCGAAGTATCCAAATCATATCCCTTCGCAAGATTTGATGCTATTGCGCTCGACAAAGTACAGCCCGTACCATGTGTATTTGAATTATTGATACGTTTCCCTTTAAACCAAACATATGAAATGTTACTATACAATAAATCATTCGCATCATTGATTTGATGACCACCCTTAACTAAAGTAGCACACCCAAAATTTTCACTGATTTTTTTAGCCGCTTCAACCATACTAGCCTCATCCGTAATTTCCATTTCAGAAAGCACTTCTGCTTCCGGAATATTTGGAGTAATCAAAGTAGCTAAAGGCAACAATTCTTTTTTCAATGTTTCAATCGCATCCTCACTAATCAATCTAGCACCACTTGTCGCAACCATCACAGGATCAACAACAATATTTTCTGCCTTATATTCCTTTAGTTTCTTTGCGATCATTTCAATCAAATCAGAACTTGATACCATTCCAATCTTTACCGCATCAGGATAAATATCTGTAAATACTGCATCTAGTTGTTTAGCTAAAAATTCAGCTGTTACATCCATAATACCTGTAACTCCCAATGTGTTTTGCGCTGTTAATGCCGTAATTGCACTTGTTGCGAACACATGGTTAGCACACATGGTTTTAATGTCTGCCTGAATGCCTGCTCCTCCACTCGAATCACTTCCCGCAATCGTTAACGCACTTTTCATTTAAATCTCTCCAATCTTTTATTTTAATCACTTTAAATCCGACTTTTCTCGCCACATCTATGCAATAATCTGCATCCTCAAACACCACTATGTCTTCTGGTCTTTGTTTTAAAGCTTGTGCACAAGCCAAATAAAAATCCGAATCATCCTTTGACTTATTCACCTTTGAACAAGTTATAATATCTTCAAAATAATTCAACACTCCCAGTCTATTCAACGCAATTTTTACAAGCTCTTCATCACAACTTGTACCAAATACATTAATCGAATCATAATGTGAAATAAACTCTTTAAACCCAGGCATAAGGTTCACTTCATACTCATAAAAATCTGATATAAAATTCAATATCTCAGAAATGATTCGTTCTTCTTGTTTATTGATTTTATAATGATTCTTCAAGTATGTTGCGCTCTGTTCTAAACTCATATCTGAAACAATTTCATCAAGATTTTTTTCGGGAACCTTTCCCAAACTTTGAACATATTGACTTGCCAAAGTATTCCATACTTCCATCGAATCCAGTATTGTTCCATCCACATCAAAAATAGAATAATTCATATTTTCTCCACCAAGAAAAAAGCTGCAGAAACCCAATCTGCAGCTCACTATCAAAAAGATATATTCCCTACGTTGGCATTATCCAAATCAGGTTACAGGGTCTAGGACAAACCTACTCTCAGCCTAAAAGCTCCCCTTTTTTAACAGCCATATTATAAGTCTTTCGTCGCAACTAAATCAACACCCGTACCACAAATATTAGAAACAATTACATCTTCACGATGCACAGGTGCCTTCACAACCACACGGTTCAATTCCTTCATCACATCAAAAATCTTTTCCTTTGGAATATCCCCATTGGTTTTCACGCTCAATCTTTCAATCTCAGCACCCACAATTTTCACAGTACTTGTCACAACACGAGTTGGATGCGTACACTCTTTCTTTCCATAGATTGCACCTCTAGGACAACCATTTCCAGTTACTTTATAATCATTTTCTTCATCAACTTTTAAATGACAACCCTTGGGACATGTTATACAAATTAACTCTCTCATTACGCATCCTCCTCAATAGATACAACCAATTCTTTATCTGCCTTTTCAAGCAATATTTTAGGAATTGATACCTTCTCCATTTCACTTGGAATCACATGTTCCTTTTTAAATTTCGCAATGATTGTATCCCCATCCTTCACGACAATATTTACCTGTTGCGTTGGTCTTCTTACACGGAAAGAAAGCTCAACACTCTTTTCTACATTATCCTTACGAATATATTGAGGAACTACATACGAAATATTATCTCCATTTATCGTCCTTACGACACGATCCTTAGATACTTCGCCATTTGAAACATATCGACCAGCACCCATTCCAGCCTTTTCACTTTCCAAACTTACAAAATCCACTAAATCATGCACATGCACAACATTACCTGATGCGAATACCCCTTCCATAGAAGTCTCCATATTTTCATAAACAATAGGGCCATGTGTTCTTGGATCCATTTCAATGCCTAATTCATTCGACAATTCATTTTCTGGAATCAATCCAACAGATAACAATACGCAGTCACAATCAAACTCCATTTCTGTTCCTTTAATTGGATTTCTATTTTCATCCACCTTAGAAACAACAACCTTTTCCACTCTAGACTTACCCACAATATCCGTAATTGTATGACTTAAATACAATGGAATATCATAATCATGTAGACACTGAACAATATTACGATTCAAACCATTTGAGTACGGCATAACCTCAACAACAGCTAAAACTTTTGCGCCTTCCAAAGTCATTCTTCGCGCCATAATCAACCCAATATCACCACTACCCAAGATCACAACTCTTTTACCTGGCATATACCCTTCAATATTCACATATCGCTGAGCTGCACCAGCCGTAAACACACCAGAAGCTCTTGTGCCTGGAATCGCAATTGCACCACGTGTTCTTTCACGACAACCCATATTTAAAATAATAGAATTAGCCTGTATCATTAAATATCCATGAATACTACTTGAACAATACACCATTTTATCTGGCGTAATCTCAATTACCATTGTATCCAATAAGATATCAATATCTGTTTTATCAACTTCATCAATATACTTTCCTGCATATTCAGGACCTGTTAATTCCTCTTTAAAGTGGTGTAAGCCAAAACCGTTATGAATACACTGATTTAAAATCCCACCAAGTTCCTTATCACGCTCAATAATCAAAACGGACTTGGCACCATTTTGTCTTGCGGCGATTGCACTGGCAAGACCAGCAGGACCACCACCGATGACTACTACATCATACTTATTATTCATCGCCATCCTCCTTTGTTCTTCCACACAAAATATAAGAACCGTTCTTATCCAAAACAATATCTAACTGACTAACACCCAACTCATTAGCTAGAATTTCCTGGACTCTAGGTCCACAGAATCCTGACTGACATCTTCCCATGCCGGCATTACATCTACGTTTGATTCCATCTAAACTAACTGGTTTTGGACTTCGACGAATCGCATCAAGGATCTCTCCCTCACTAATGGTTTCACAACGACAAATAATACGACCATACTCAGGATGTTTTTCAATATATTCTTTTCTTTGTTCATGTGACATTTCTTTAAAACGAACTACTTTTCTTGTAGAAACATAATCCTTTTTTAAATTTAAGAAATAGTCTTTTTCCTGCATCATTCTCACAATGTCTAATGCGATTGCGCTCGCACTACTTAAGCCTGGACTTGCCATTCCGGCAATCAAGAAGAAATTATGTACATCTTTATCTTCGCCAATAATAAAATCTTTTGTATCACTTCTTGCACGCAATCCCGCAAACGTACGAATATTTTCTTGAAGCTTCATATTCGGTACAGATTTAACCGCATTTTCACGAATTATTTTTAATCCTGCAGACGTTGTCGAATAATCATTTTCATCTGTATTTGTACTTGTAGGACCCACAATTAAGTTTCCATCTACTGTAGGAGCTACCAATACACCCTTACCAATCTTTGTAGGACATTGGAAAATAACATGATGAACCATGTTTCCTTGTGACTTATCTAATAAATAATATTCTCCTTTGTTTGGCGTAATCTTATAATCTGGTTTCTTAATAAGTCCAGTTACATGATCACACATAACACCCGCACAATTTACAACCAATGGAGCTTTGTATGTATCATTCACAATAAAGATATCTCCATCTTTTTTTATGCTCGTAACCTCTTCATTCAAATGTAGCTCTACACCATTTTGAATTGCCACTTCACTTAATGCGATCGCAAACTGCCAAGGATTGATAATACATGCACTTGGTGCATATAAAGCGCTTGTACAGTCTGGATTTAAATTGGGTTCCATAACAGATAGTTCAGGCTGTTTAATAATACGCTGATTTTCAACACCATTTTGTACACCACGCTTATATAACATTTCAATGGTTCTATCATCCTCTTCACTAAATCCAACAACCAAAGAACCAATATTCTTACATGGAACATCCAAATCTTTACATAAAGTAGGAATGATTTTATTACCCCGAATATTATATTTTGCCATTAAAGTATCTGGCTCTGGATCATACCCCGCATGAATAATAGCACTATTGGCCTTAGTTGTTTCATCGGCCACATCATTATTTTTTTCTAGCCACAATACTTTTCCACTATATTTACTTAACTCAAACGCTAATGAGCAACCACTAATACCTGCTCCAATGATTATACAATCGTACATAGTTCGCACCTCTTTCAAAGTTACGATACGCTTATTTTTATTTCATTTCAAATGTGTAAAAAAGTCCATTTTATTAATCAAAATATTGATTAATAGTTGGACAACCAAATAAAATAGTGTAAGATAAAAATAGATATTGATTAATGATTTGATTAGTAATTGATTTATTAATCAAAATAAATCAAAAGAGGCTTATTATGGGAAAAAGAAATAAAGTAACTACACGCGATATTGCCCAAGCCACAAATGTATCGCAATCCACTGTATCTATGATTCTCAGTGAGAATAAGAATGTATCTTTCAAAGAAGAAACAGTAAATCTCGTCAAAAAGACAGCCAAACAAATGGGATATAAAAAGCCAGAAGTTAAAAAAAGGTATTCAAACGCAAAAAATACGATTGTCGTGATTTGTTCCAACTTATCCAATTCGTATTATTCCATGGTTGTTTCAAGCATCATTGAACAGGCGAGTAAGACAAAAACACAAATCTTTACTATTTCTACATTGCGAAAAGATGATCTTGAAAAGCACGCCCTTTCTAACTTAAAACTATTAAAACCATGTGGAATCATTCTTCTATATCCCCCAAAATTTGTTGATGAATGGAATGCACTTTCCAAACAAATACCGTGCATTATTATCGGGGATAAGCCAAAAAATCTTGATTGTGATTCCATTGAACTCAACAGCTTTAAATGTGGTAAATTATTGGGTAATCATTTAAAACAGCTAGGACACAAAAAGATTGCGTATATATCAAGCCCATTAGATACAACGGAAATTGGGCGAAACGAAAGATATGAAGGAGTTAAAAGTGTCTTGTCAAATACACAAGTATTTTTTAACTCGTCTAAACAATTTGAATTATACCCCATCGAAAAAAGAGAATACGAAAATGGGTATCGTTTAACGAAACAAATCTTAAGTGATAAATACGATGCCTATATTGGAAATAATGATATGACGGCCTTAGGCATCTTAGCCTGTTTAAAAGATCACAACATTAAAACAAGTGTGGCCGGATTTGACAATATTCCGGAAGCTGATTTTCCTCAAATACAACTTACAAGTGTTGACCATGGTGCTTGTGAAAAAGGAAAAGAAGCTGTTGATATTCTTTTAGAACAAACAAAAAGCGAACGAAAACGTATCGTCCATATGGAATATGAACCACAGTTAATCATTCGCTTATCTACTTTTAATCGCAAGAAATCATCATCTCAATAATTTTATCATTTGTTTGAAGCATTCCTTGAGAACCAAGTGTTCCAATATTTTGAATTGTTTCATCCACACTATGAGCAATGATTCCGTCTCCTGCATAGAATTGTTGCTTATTTTTATACATATAGTACCCCATAATACCAGCATCTATACTAGAAGCAATCTTAGCTGCACAACTTGCCTTAGCCCCATCACAAATCGTTCCCGAAAGGATGGCTAATGCATTGACAATCGTATGTTGAATTTCTTTATAAGTTCCATTATGTAAATAGGCAATACCAGCACCCGCAGCAGCTCCAGCACTAACAGCACCACAAAATGCCGATAAAGTACCAATACCTGTTTTAATGTAAATAGCTGTTAAGTTGGATAAAACCAAAGCACGATACAATTGTTCTTGCGTACAATCTAATTCTTTGGCATACACAACAACAGGCACACAACAAGTAATCCCCTGATTTCCACTTCCTGAATTGATCACAACTGGAAGTTCACACCCATTCATTCTTGCATCGGATCCAGCCGCCGCATAAGCTTTGGCCCTTGTCTTTACACAATCTGAATCCATATTCAAGATCACATGACCAATGTTTGCACCATACGAATTATGAATCCCCTCATTTGCGATGGCCATGTTACAAGTGATTTGACGATCTAGTATTTCTTTTACATCATCAATATCCACAGTTTGTGAAAAATCCCAAATCTGTTTCATGATCAAAGCACTGTGATCGGCTTTAAGTTCTAAACTCGTCGTCTTATCTTCAAAAATAACTTGCCAGTTTTTTTCAATTTGTACAATATTCGTATGCGTATCTACAATACGAACACTGGCATGTTCTTGTTCATAATACACATGAATTTCTAAATCAAACACATGTCCTTGTTCAATGTGCTGAACGGTAATATTTGTATTTTGAACATATTCAGGCAATTCTTCAATTTGTTCACGTGTTGCACTAGAAAGCACTTCAAGTTTTGCGTCGGCATCCCCATATAGAGCTCCTGCAGCAGCTGCAACTTCAATCCCTTTTAAGCCATTTGTATGAGGTACAATAACACTCTTAACATTTTTTATAATACTGCCACTTGCCTTAACAACAATACGATCTGGTAAATGATCTAGCACTTGCGTTGCCTTAGCACACGCATAACTAATCGCAATAGGCTCTGTACAACCCATAGCCATCACTAATTCTTCTTTTAATATTTGTACATAAATCGAATATAATGAATCCTCTTTATTCATCTTCTTTCACCCATACACACGCCAATTTGTGATCTTCCATTTCTGTCATGCCAAAATAAATTGTATCCTTTTCTTTTACGCCAAAATTCTGATGTAAAGCCGTTAATACAGTTCCATACATCTTTCCATCTTGTATTCCTTCCAGACGAACCCAACATGCCTCTACATCTTTTCCTTCGTCTAGAAAATACACCATGATATCATCTGGATACTCTAAATGTCTTGATGGATCCAACTCTTTATATAAACGAAGTTCTTCTAATTCCTTAGAAACTTCTGTGGCCTTTTCAACCATATCAATCTTATCCTGGAACAATTCCACATTTACATTATCCAAGATTTGAATATCCATTTCCTGCACATCAAAGCGAGGAATCTTGCACGATACACCAATCGGTACAATGCGATATTCAATATTACGTTTCTTTGTTTCCAAAGCTACGATTTCAAAAATAAAACCCGCATTATGATCGATATAACCATACATTAATGCACCATATAGATTATCTAGCTTTAACCCCATCTTCTCTAAAAGCTTAACCATTTTCATGCCATGAATTTCCACCATTTTCTGATCCATGTCACGAAAACTCATTTCATATACTTTCATCTACTCACCCTCATACACATCTTTTAATTCTTCAAAGTTATATTCCAAGACCTTATTCAATTCAACGATATCTAAATCTTCATCTACTGGAAAATCTGAAAGACTCATCTCATTGGCTTCGACATATTCTTTAAACAATTCCATGGACCGATAATAATAATCCTGAAACTCTTTAAAACCATCCCATATCGCAAAGCCACGACCATTGATCACATTCGCACCTGCTTCTATATCATCCACTTTTTCAACTTGAATTTCAATCTCAAAAGGCTCTTCTAAATCATAAACCATCTTAAATGTATCTCCCTCTTTGAAATCTGGCTGGATCGATGAAGCACAAGGTAACTTATTAAATTGTTCATCTTCACAATTTGGGCATACAAAAGGGATACCATTCACTTCAATCACAAAGTCCGCATATTCTTCAGACAAATAAGACGCTAATGTATAATAAGCTAAATCCGCTAAAGATAATGAGTTAGGTAAACTCATGTATCGATACATTAAATTATTAAACCCCAATACTTCTGTATATACTTTCATCATGATTGACTTACCTCTACTGAATAATTTCCAAAATGAATATTGGCTTTTCCATACTCTTTTACAAGTTCATAACGAATCTTTGCGAGCATATCAAAACCATCTAGACTTGTCTTACTTGGAACAACAACACGTAGATCAATGCCGGTTGTAGAAAAATTGATTACTTTTACTTCAATTGGAGTTTCACTTTCAATATCATATTCTCCCATTGTTTTTTCAACTAAACTCTTTAAAATATCTATTGCCAAATCAATATCCGTTCCATAAGAAACCTCAATTTCTAAATAGTTATTCTTTCGCGCATCTTGAAAAAATGCATTTTCAATCGTAGCCGAATTCAATGTTGAGTTTGGCACAATAATACGATTACTTTCATACGTACGAATGATCGTATGACGAAAACGAATACTTTCAACATACCCAATCAATTCACCTTGATTGACTTTAATTAAATCGCCCTCGACAAATGGTTTAAATGTTAAAATCATTAAACCACTACATAGATTTCCAAAGGCATCTTTAGCAGCAACACCTAAAACTAGGGCAACCACTCCACTGGATGCAGCAAGATAGGACATAATAGGTTTTGTCTGCTCAAATTGTCCAAGAAAAATCATACTATTGATAAAAACCAAAACATATTTTATCAATCTGGCAAAACTTGCCTTATTTGTGACATCCTTTTTATATAATACTTTACGAATTCCTTTATAGATTCCAATAGAAACTATAACAGAAACAATATTAACAATAACAATTGATTTCATCTAAATCATCTCCAATACAAATTTTTCTGTTCCTCTGTCGTTTGATCAATAAACTTCTTCTTTGTGTATAAAAACTCTTCTAAATCCATATAAACATGTAGAAGCATTGCCTTTGATTCAAATTCAATTCGACTTTCAGGAAGAGCCTCACTCTGTTTGTCTTTCAACATTTTATGAAGCGAACTAATTTGAGGCTGAGGATCATTTTTTTCATGAATAAACGGAATTAAATATTCAATATAATTCGCCAATTCATGCGCCTCTTTTGGCATTTCACGAATCTTTCGAATCTTATAATGCAGCATATGCAGAATATCGCACTGTAAAGCACGCATCTCAAAATATCGAATATAATAATCTGGCAAATTCGTAAACGTGTTATCCTGATATTCCATCGCAATATGGATATATTTTTCAGCTTGCTCTTTAATATCCTCTAATTCTTTCCAAATCGTTGTATTTCTTTCCTCACTATGAATATAATGAACAATTTGATACATCAAGCTCTGAATCTTGTCCTCCATATAAATCATACAAGAATTCAAATACTCTTCTTCTCCACTATAATCATGAACCAAATTCAATAAGAATGCGATAATGGCACCAATTAAAATCAAATAAAACTCATTCATCATGAAGTGAAGACTAAAATCCAAATAACTCAAGTAATGCACGGCAATCATCGCATTTACACTTAAAGTATTCTGACATTTCATTTTCTCACTGTACCCAACTAAGCACGCAATCACAAGTCCAAAGGCTATCCAATGGCTTGGAATAAGTTCAAAGAAAATAAAACAGAATAGAATTGTCACAAAGAATGTGGAAATTCTTCTAAGAACAAGCTTCACCGTCCCCCACTTTGTTGTCAACAATGACAATAGTGTAATCGTTCCTGCACTTGTTGGATTATTCAACTTAAAAAAGTAGGCCAATATAATTGCGATAGCACTTCCTACGCCTATTTTAAGCGATAGTATCAATACTCTTTTTGTTTCTCTTTTCATATGCCTACATTTTATGCGAAATCAAAAAAAAGGACAATAATAAATATCATTGTCACTTCTTATCTAATACATGTTCATTACTCAATCTTTATACAAATCATCTAAAGTATATAACATAGTATGTGATAAATCTATTTCATCAAAATATTTTGTATATCCACTTAAAGAAAACAAAAGATATTTCTTAACTACATAGTTAATTGGAATGGATTTTGTTCTGCGAATTAAAACATCATAGATATTTTTATCAATCGGTTCATTTTTAAATTTACACTCACCAACCACAATAGCCTTATCTATAGTGGAAACACCTACTACATCTATATCGGCAGACTGAATTTTTTTTCTTCCATATTCATCCTTCATATCTTCAGTTCCCCACCAATTTCCAACCTCTGTTATAAAGCATCCAAAATCATCTTGAACTCCTAGCTTTAATGTATATGTTTTGCACATATCTTCAAAAATAGGTCCCATGAACCTATGAAGTTTGTCCTTCACCATTTTTTCATAGTACAGTTTACCATTTCCCATTTCGATAACACTAATTCCTTTAGGAACAAATTCATACCAAAATTTGAACATGTAATCTTTCAAAACATACTGCGTCTTCTTTTTATTTTTTTCTTCTGTAATACAACATTTTTTTTCAACAATACCTACACTAATCAATTTATTTAATTGATATAAAATAGCACTTTCTGATTCATGTATTTTATCCGCAATCAAATTCAATGCATTCTTTCCAGCCGCAATCTGTTCAATTATATTATTCACCAATGTAGTATCAGAAAACTCTTGTATCAATAGATTTCTTGTCTCATCATATAAATATCCACTTGTATCAAAATATAAATTCACAATATTTTCATCAAGACTTTTCTTTGGATCAATTAAAGATAAATATTTTGCGACTCCACCTGTTATTCCATAACAAATTGCCTTTTCTTCTAGACTATAATTAGGAACAAATCGTGCTGCATCTAAATAATCAAACGCATCTAATCGAATTTGAGAGGTTTTCCTTCCAAAAACAGGACTTTTTTCACTTAAAACTTTATTTTCCATAAAACTTAATGATGATCCACATAAAATAATATAAATATTTTTATCCAGCCATTCATTATCAATATATTTTTGTAGAACCGATAAAAAGCCTTCATCTTTTTCTGCCCAATATGGCAATTCATCAATAATAAACACTAATCTCTCATCTGATAAATTATTTGTCATAAAAGAAAATAAATTTTCTAGACTTGAAAAAGAAACACCCGACATATTTGGAGCAAGTGTTTGAATAACTTGTTGCGATAATAATTCTAAATTACGTACAGCTCCAACTCTACTTGCCGTATAAAATATTGTCTTTTTTCTCTTAATAAATTCTAAAAGTAAGGTTGATTTTCCGATTCTTCTACGACCATATAGAATTGTCATTGAAAATCCCTTCTTATTATATTCGTTTTCCAAAACTCTTAGTTCTTTTTCTCTTCCGATAAACATACAATCGCCTCCTTTTATTAAAAATCTTTTTATTAAAATCGTTTTTAATAAAATTCATTTTAATTATAAACTTTTACAATAAAAAAGGCAACCTAACCGATTGCCATAATTGTCACTTCTTATCCAATACATTCTTTACTTTTTGTTTACCACTCTTCAACAAACGAGCCACTCCCTCTTCACTCATCTTTAAACGATTTGCGATATCCTTTTCTTTCAATTTTCCTAGACAATGCATGATTGTCACTGTCTTTTGATTTTCTGGCATCTCATTTAAACAATCATCCACATCCGATTGTCTATATTGAGGAAGTCCACGTAAAGCCGTAGTTATACCTGTATGTTCTTTAGCCTGCATATACTCACGCAATTGTTTATTCAACAAAACCGTAATCCACTTCAAAAAATTCTTATCATCACTCAATTTATCCATATTCATAAATGCGTATGTATACGTTGCCTGTAAGATGTCATTGATTTCTTTTTCCTCTAAGCCAATATAACGCTTATAAATTGTTTGTACCAAATGATTTCGAGTCAATGAAATAAGCTCTTTCTTCGCATCCGCATCCTTATTTCTTACACCCATTATTATCTTTTTATCTATATTCATAGTTTAATCCTTTATATATGTTATTTTTAGTATACAACACATCATTTGATAAATCCATTTTAACCCTTAAAACTTGTTTATGTGCTATAATTTTTCTTGGGAAAAAGGGAGAAAAACATGAAAAAGAGAAGGCGTTTAAAAAAGAAAATAAGAAACCGTTTGATTCTTGCGTTTGGTTTACTTATTACTTTATTTATTTTAATTACATTAATTAAAGGAATTGTTGGACTATTCCATTCTGACAATAAAACCATGAACAACGAAAAAATCACTGAGGAAATTAAAGGAAGTGAGACATTACGAAAGGCAGGCATGTCTGAAGAAGATATCAAGGAAATGACTTCTTTGCCAAACTACCATAGCAACAGGGCTAAGCGTTATGCCAAATGGAAGGCTAAATCTGTAAAAGACATCGTTATGCAAGTAAACTGCGACATGGATCTAAAGCCTTATTCAAAAACAACGATTGTCGATGATGATTCAGATATGACTTTATTAGTAAACAAGTTTTATGCATTACCAGAAGGCTATCAGCCAAGTGATTTAGTTCCACTTGAAGATTATGCATGCGTACAAGGCGAAGACTATTCGTGTCAGACAGTTGAACAAATTGAAATGCGCAAAGAAGCGTATGATGCATATGTTAAATTTTGTAAGGTTGCCGCAAAAAACGATATCAACATTCGCGCCATTGCCGGATACAGAACCTACGAATATCAAAAAGGCTTGTGGGATTATTATGCATCTGTAAACGGAGAAGAATATGCCGACCAATATTATGCTCGTCCTGGACAAAGCGAACACAACTCAGGACTTGCGGTAGACATCACTTTCAATGGATATAACTTTAATGAAATTGAAAATTATGATGGATATGACTGGATTCTAAAAAACATGCACAAGTATGGATTTATTCTTAGATACCCAGAAGATAAAACAGATGTAACCCAATATGGATATGAATCTTGGCACATTCGTTATGTAGGTAAAGAGGCTGCTACAAAAATTTATAAGAACAATTGGACTTTGGAGGAATATCATGGCTCAAAATAAAAAAAGAAGAAGACACAGAAGGATGCGTAAAAGAACCAGAAATAGACTTATTCTAGCTGGTGGTATTCTTGTCGTACTATTTATTTTATATTTATTAATTCATTTCATTGTTGGTTTATTCTCGAGTCCAGAGCCAAAAGATAACACAGGTACAACACCAGAAACAAAAACAAGTGAAGAAACATTTGTTTCCTTTATGGGTGTTGGAGATAACCTAATACATGAAACAGTATACAATGATGCACTACAAGATGATGGAACATATGATTTTTCAAAAATGTACACCAACTTTAAAAAAGATGCGAAAGAATCCGATATTGCGTTTATTAACCAAGAAACTATATTAGGAGGGGAATCTCTGGGCTTATCTGGATATCCTACATTTAACTCACCTACTGAAATTGCCAAGAATTTAGAAAAGGCAGGTTTCAACTTGGCTAACCTAGCTACAAACCATTGTCTTGATCGAGGTGAGCAAGGTATCGCCAATGAATTAGAAGCCTTCAGTAATACAAATATTGTGACAGACGGTGTATATACTTCGCAAGAAGCCTTCAATACCATTCCAACATTCAAGAAAAAAGGAATCACTTTTAGTTTCTTAGCCTATACATATGGAACAAACGGTATTGCTCCTGATTACGATTATAATGTTTCTTATCTAGATGATGATGAAATCAAATCAGATGTACAGAAAGCAAAAGAAATAAGTGATGTGGTCATCGTTTCTGCACACTGGGGTGATGAAAATACATTTGAACCAAATGATCTACAAAAACACTATGCCCAATTATTTGCGGACTGCGGTGTGGATGTCGTTATTGGAACCCATCCTCATACAATTCAACCAGTAAAATGGATCAAAGGTAGTTCAGGAAATAAGATGTTATGTGTATATTCTCTAGGAAACTTTATCGGTGGAATGTTGACAACAGACAATGCGATTGGTGGTGAAATCAAATTTGATTTTGTGAAGAAAAACGATAAGATTACGATTGAAAATGTTAAATGGATTCCTACAGTGATTCACTTCGAAGGAAATCAAAATAATATCATGGAAATTCGATACAACTATAAAGCTTATAAATTATCTCAATATTCAGATAAACTTGCCAAAAAACATGTATTAAATGGATACGATGGCAATACCGTAAGCATCAAATATATCACAAATAAGACAAAAGAAGTCATTGATGAAAAATATCTAAAATAGGCGCTGAATAAAATCGAATATATAAAAATAGATAGGGATAAATCAACCTTTAAAAGTCATAGGGATTTTGACTCTGAGATAGAGATGACCTTTAAACACTTTTAGGGTTTACTTTCCCTATCTTTTTGTTACAGTATTTTTA
>NZ_VUMR01000054.1 GCF_009696075.1 Holdemanella porci
CAATATTGGAAGAAAAGGATATTTTGGTCAGACGGATACTTTGCATGCAGTATTGGAGAAGTATCGTCAGCAACTATACAAAAGTATATTGAGAGTCAGGGTTAATGGCTAAAGGTTCACAAGGCTCTTCCCACCACCTAAAGGTAGTGGGTTTCCGCCTATGGCAAACGAAAGGATTTAATTTATGAAAGACATTTTAAAGCTTGTTCTGTACAAAAAACAATTTGATGCGTAGGATACTTAAATTTAACAAGTTCCCAAAAAGCAGTACTAGAAATCAAGCCACGCGCAAAATCATCCACATAATTCCAAATCGTATCATCTGCCATAGGACCTTCTACAATATCATACGTATGCGTGATTCCTCTTCTTGAAGAAACAACAAAGTCTAGCCATTCATCCGACATCTTTTCGAAAGCCTTACAGTTTAAATCCAAATTTTCACTATACGTAAAAACATTCGCAATATGATTATTCTTTTTAGTTAATGCCCATCTTTTAGCTTGTTTTTCAAAATTAGTACAATAGAATCCATATCCAAAATCTTTATAAAACCCATCTGTAATAATCTTTGGTTGATTTACAATTCGATTACTGCCAAAATACACTACCATTTTCTTATTCAATAAGCTCACAAATGACTCCTTTGTCTAATATGAATTTAACCTTACCACTCGCTTCTTCACTGATCTTATCATATAATCTTCCTGCACTATAGCTTTCTCCTAGTACTGTATAAGGACTATTAGCTACATATCCAATCTTTCCTAGACCTGAAAGGTTTACACTAATGGCTTCTTTATCATATTCATTATCTTTTTCTTTCTTTAAATAAACGATCATTTCTTTTTCTAGAAATGAATCTCCATAATAATGATGTAATCCTGTAACTGTAAAATAAATGTTTGACATAAGTATGTCCTCCTTTATAATTTCAAGTTACATCATTAATTGACACTATACGTGTCTAAATAGTAAATAAATCAAATTATTTTTTGAATAGATCATTGGACTATTTGGAAAATAAAGAATCATACGATAAATGTAATAGACAATCATGAGTGTACACCATAGAATTAATATCATTTTCCTTTTCTCAGGTTTTAACAAGCATAGAACGCCACAAATGAGTGTGGGTATTAAAAGAGCATGGTAATACAAAGATAATCGAATATTTCCTTTCAAAAGATAATACAGGCTTGTTTTCATGTTGCATCCTGGGCATGGCAAGCCTGTAATGAATTGAAATGGACATTTATAGAATACTAAAAGAAGGAATAGTACAAGAACTATTCCTAAATATTTAGTCTTTTGCGAAACCATTAATATGACTTTGAAGGATGCAATAGGATACTAATGATAATTGAAGTATAGATAATACCATTAAAACAATACTGTCATCACTAGGATGATGTCCATTACTTCTTGTAAGACTCGAAACCATCTTACCAGCCTTCCATAAGTAGTATAGCAAGTAGATTCCACATGTCACAATGCTTAATACAACGACAAGTCCTGGTTCAGCACCTTTTTCTTGGTTTTGACTTTCACATAAATCGTTTAAGTCATGTGCGATTGTATATAGCCAATAAATACTATAAATGCCACATGTAACTAAGCTTAATACTACACAGAGTCCAATACTCTTTTCTTTTACAACTCCAGTAGAAAATGAAAAACTTGGTTCTACATGCACTGTTTCATTACCTGCAAGCTCGGTATTTTTTAATCTTTGCCAATCTTGCATGCCTGTTTTCCATACAAAACTATTTCCAGTTAAGATACCACTTGAAATAAAGCTTTTCATTTCAGATTCACTAAAAGGACCTTTAGAATCATTATTCTCTACATAATACCAATCATTTGAAGATGAAGTAGAAATAAATTCATTTAATTCTGTATTCTCTAGTCTTTCCCAGTCTTTCATACTTGCCTTCCATACTAGAGTACTGCCATTGATTTCACCAGAAGTAATCTTAGCCTTCATCTCATCTATACTGAATGATCCTTTCGAGTCATTGTTCGATACGTAGTACCATTCTTTGACTGGTGTAGTTGATTCATTCTCATTTACTGATTCTACTTCAACATCACTTTGCTCAACATTAGTTGTATTTAATGTCTCTTCTACATTATTTTCAGCTACTTCTTCCGTCTTATCCACAACTGCAACAGGTACAACAATATCTTTGTCGACTTCTACCTTTGTTCCACAGTTTGAACAAAATTTAGAATCATCACTCATTTCATGCCCACAATTTTTACAAAACATATTCAATCTTCCTCTCAATTGATTCAATTATAAAATGAATACTTTCTTAACTCAACTACTTAAGAAAAACTTAAGATTCAAAAACAAGCTAGGATTATCCCCAGCTTGAATAACTATTCTTTGATCATATCCATTAAGACTTCTTTGATTTGTAGTTTGTCATCGGTTTGATTCATTAATTCATTTAGCTTATTTAATTTAGAATCTACTTCTTTTGAATCAATATCCATCTTTTCGTGTACAAAGATTAGATTGTTGTCCGTCTTATGACATTCTTCCATTTCTAGAGCCAATTCTTCAAACATCTTTTCTCCAGGACGCAATCCAATTTCTTGAATTTCAATGTCTTTTCCTGGTACGAGTCCTGCTAATCGAATCATTTTATCGGCTAAATCCCAAATTCTTACTGGTTTTCCCATGTCTAATACAAAGATTTCTCTTTCATTCGCATAGAAGCCTGCTTGTAGTACTAATTGAGCTGCTTCTGGAATAGTCATAAAATAACGCTTAATGTCTTTGTCTGTTACAGTGACTGGACCACCATTTTTAATTTGTTCTTTAAAGATTGGAATAACAGAACCATTGGATCCTAACACATTACCAAAGCGTACAGCCGCCATATGAATACCACCCTTAGTATTTCTTGATTGCATATACATTTCTGTCATACGCTTAGTAGCGCCCATTACGTTTGTTGGATTTACCGCTTTGTCTGTTGAAATCATAATAAAACGAGATATGCCACAGTCGCAACAAGCATCAATCACATTCTTTGTTCCAAAGATATTATTTCTAATAGCCTCTGTAGGACGGTCTTCCATTAAAGGTACATGTTTATGTGCTGCTGCATGATAAACTACATCCGGCTTATAGTTTCTCATAAGCTTATAGATTTCTTCTCTTTCACGAATGGAAACAATCAAAGATTCTAGTTGAATTGAATCATTCATTTGTTTCTTTCGTTTCATAACTAAGAATTCTTGTTTAAGCATATATAGTGCATTTTCATTTATGTCCACCATAATCAATTTAGAAGGATTAAAATGAATGATTTGACGACACAATTCAGAACCAATAGATCCACCGGCTCCGGTAACACAAACCACTTTATTCGTAAGATAAGAACCAATCTGATCGATTTTTAAGTCAATGCTAGGACGGTTTAATAAATCCTTGATATCAATATCTTCAAATGAAATATGATTACTCTCATCATTTCCAACAAAAATACGCATGATTTTTGTTGGAATAGAAGTGGAAGTACATAAATCTAAGATTTCTTGTTTTCTTTCGTCACTTACAGAAGAAATGGTAATAAAGATACAACGAACATTGTTCTCTTGACAAATACGCTCTACTTCAGAAATAGTTCCAAGTACTGGTTTACCACTCAGCATAGTCCCCTTTTTCTTAAAGTCATCCAAGAATCCAATTACATTGTATGGATAGGCCATATTATGATAAATTTCATTCATCAATAAATATCCACCATTACCAGCTCCTACAATCAAACAATTATCCACTCTATCTACATCAACTATATAGCGTCTTGCCATTCTATAGAGCATTCGTGCTCCTAAAAGGAATATAAAACATAACAACTCAGCTAATGCGATTAATTCAATACTAAATAGATCAACTTTTATAACGAAATAAGACATGATTAAAAAACACACAAAACAACTTAGAAATGTTCGTATAATTTCATTTGGCCCTGTATATGTCCATAATGACATTTGTGTTTTAAACAATCGTAAAACAATAAAATGCAACAAAAGCATGAAGAATAATCCTAACGCTAAAAGTTTTGTCAACGCGATTGTCTTCTCATTGATAAAGAAATTATTTTGAATCATGTATGCCACTAAATAAGAAAACATGACAATACATACATCAATGAGTGATATTAGAATTCCTCTATATTTTTGATAAATATTTGATTTATATAAACTATTCATAAGTTAAAAACCTCTTTTACAATTCCTTATTATAACTTAAAACATATAAAAAGTAAAAAAGCCATCTCTTAACGAAATGGCTAATAGTTATCTATCCTGCATAATCCTCAGAATAATCGTATTCTGCAGGTTCTTCTGGCTGATAGTAATATTCATCATTTTCCTCATAATAAGGTTCTTCATACGTATAATAATCTTCATCTGTTTCTTCACTATTGTTATTCATCTCAGCAAACTCTTGAGCATTACCTATTGAATTATCTTCACTCGGTTTTTGAGAAAAACCAGAAGTATCTTTTACAGAAGATGCCTTTTTACCATCCAAGATAGCTTGAATCTTCCTTTTTGCGATTTCATTCATTTCTTCATTTTGAATAATGACGGAAGCATAGCTAGAAGAAGCATAACAGAACCTAGAATCTGAATCACCTACAAGTGAATAGGATTCAAATTTCCAATCTGGCATATTATTCAATTCATACTTGATAAAATTACTGATTTCATCATTCGATAAGTTTGTATCAAAAGCTACAGCCAATGCGTCCATAAACTTACCATAGTTTGTGATCATCTTAGGAGAAACTATACGTTTGAAAATAGCTTTAAATACTTTTTGTTGGTTACGCACACGCTGATTGTCACCATCCAAATAAGCATGTCTTTCACGTGCAAAGGCCAATGCCGTTTCCCCATCCACATGATGTTGACCAACGCTTAAACCAGGCTGTCCATTCGCATAAAGAATATCAACTTCTTCACCCTTTTGAATATCCAAATCAATTCCATCTAGTGCATCCACTAAGTTTACTACACTAGAAAAGTTTATACGAATATTATAATTGATTTTTATACCCAACGCTTTTTCAATCGTTCTTTCCGTACACTTCACACCCATTAAACCAGAATGCGTTAATTTATCTTTACTACCTTCAGGACAAGCATTGTCCCCTGTTTCATCACACACCAAGTCTACATAATAATCTCGAGGAATACTTGTCATTAAAATACGACCTGTTTTAGGATTCACCGTCAACAACATATTCGCATCACTACGCGTATTACTATCCTGTAAAGATCCATAAGAATCATTGCCACTCACTAAAATAGTAAACGCATCTTTAGTAATATTTTTAACGGGATCACTCGGGTTATCTGTCTTGTCTACTTTTGTATACTCTATATTTTGGTAAATTGTTTTTGAATCCGTTTGGAAACTAAAATACGCCTCACTCTCATGAAGAATATCACGATACTTTTCATTCAAACAGATCGCATCTACTTTATCATCATAGAAAGCCGTCATTAACTCATCTAATGAATCATAATCCTTTGTCTTATAAGAAATCTTTTTCTTATCTAAAGAATCCAACATACGCTGAGTCGCTTTCTTATCCACACTCAACATTGTACCAATTGTCTTTTTCTTCAAATTATTCTCGTTCTTGATTGAAGAAGCCTTCTTAACAACAATCGAAGTCGTTGTTGCCTTACTATCCGCAAGACTTGTTACGACATCAAACGTATCCTTTGTCTTAAATAAGAAATAATTTCCATACGCAAGACCAATACACATACATAAAGATATCAATCCAAATAGAAAACGACTAAAAAACTTCTTTGCCTTAAAATTCATCAATATAACTAAAATCAAAGCTAATAGTATAAACACTAATGAAACTAATATTATTAATTTAATAGGCAATAAATTCAAACGAATCATTTGAAAAATAAATGCACCTAACGCAATAAACATAAATACAGTTAAAAACTTACTGATAGGACGCTTATTATTCTTTTTTTTCTTTTTCACATTCTGCGAAAGTTTTACATCCTTTTTAGACATAACAAAATCTCCTATAAACTCTTTAGTAGCTCACAATTACATATTATATAATAAATCACCATGAGTTGGCAAATTCACAAAAAGAGTAAGGGATTACATAAACCTTTCACATCGAAACGCAAAACCTTTAAATCCACTCTGTTTTGCTTCATATAAGTGAGTATTCCGCTATCTGAAGTCCATGCAATATGCTACAGAAGTCCACATAATCCGTTAAAGAAGTCCATCTTTTTTAAATCTTAATACGTAATACAAGTCCACTAAAAAACACGGTCAAATTAAATCAACCGTGTTTTTTAGTTATTTCTTATTTTTTAATTTAGAGTATGTTTCTCTTAATGATTTTCCATGTAATGTAATCAAATAAGATGAATTTATTATCCTATCTAATATCGCATCCGCTATAGGTCCTCCATTTAATAATTGATGCCAACCATCAAATGAATATTGACTACAGAATATTGTTGATTTCTTATTACACCTTATTTCCATCAATTCAAGTAGATCGCTTCTTTCTGATTCACTTGTCGATTTTAATAAGAATTCATCTAGTATCATTAAATCATACTTTCCTAGTTTTTTTAGATATTCATTATATTTTCCTTGAATCCTCATTTCTTCAAATTTTGAGAATAGTTCTGGTAATCGAATATATAAAACTGTTTTTCTATCTCTACAGGCATGGATCCCCAAAGCGTTTGATAACCATGTTTTACCACAGCCGGATGCTCCTACAAAAATTACATTCAAACCGTTGTTTATATAATTGTTTGTAGACAATTCCTCCATTTGCGAGCGATCGAGTTTTCTGTCTGGATTATAATTAATTGATTCCATACTTGCTGTAGAATCATAAAAATGTGCATTCTTGATAAATCTTTCTATTGTATGATTTACTCGACTATCATATTCCATATCAATTAATTCGCTGAACCGTTCATCGAATGATAATTGACTGTATTCTGGGTTTGCACTTTGTAATTCATATTGTTCTGCAATAACTGGTAATCTCATTTTCTTCAATTTTTCTATCAATTCACTCTTATCCATTGTTCTTGCCTCCGTAATAGTCTTTTCCTCGCACAAAGGCATGCATATCACATTCACTTTGTACATTATCATTTTTATCTTTCAAATCTTGATTTGACTGTAATATCATCTTAATATTTTTATAGCCAGGCTGACTGATGTGATCCAACGCCAATTGACACGCATTTTCCAGTCTGGTTTTTCCATATTTATCTGATAGTTTCAACAATGACATACAACCTTTATAAGCTTGTTCTTCAACTTTATAACGATCAAATAGTTTGGAAACTAAAATCGAAGTATTGTCTCCAATAGAGGCAGCCCACTTCATAAAACGGTCTTTGTTCCATTGAAATTTTTGGTGATTCTCCGGCATATGACTTTCATTTGTTGAGTATTGATTGATACGACCATATAATCGATCATGGGTACAAATTTGATTCATTTTATAATATACAGTTACAGTTCTTTTTGTGACTTTTACATCTACATAATTTCCAACGTATTCATATGGCACAGAATAATTCATTTTTTCTATCGAAATATGATAATTTAATTGAACTTTAGCTCGTTTCCATACACTCAACTCAAATGGCTGTTCAGGCTGAGCTTTCATAAACGGAAGTTCTTCGTCTAAATATACGCTTTTTCTGGAACCTTCCTTTTTCTGAAAAGGTCTGTTATTGAAATTGTCCAATTCTTTGATAATTGCTTTGTTTAGGTCCTCAAACGAAAAGAATTTCCTGTTTCTAAGTTTACCGACAATGGCTACTGTACAATCTCCAACCGCGCCTTCAACAGCTGCCTTATCTTTAGGCTTACGCACTCTTGTTGGAATAATAGTTGTATCATAATAGTCTGCCATTTCCTGATATGATTTGTTTAATATTGGATCCTCATATTTCTTGTTTTGGATAATTCCTACTTTTAGATTGTCTGGGATCAGAAGTCTTGTAACTCCGCCAAAATAACGGTAAGCCTGGATATGGCAATCGACCCAATCATTGATTTTCATGCTTGGACATGCTTGAACATAACTGTACATACTAAATGGTAATGTTGCCTCGAATAAATATGCAGGGATTGCTTCTCCTGTGTAACGATCATACACATACATACGGGTGCCATTCCAATCAACCATCATTTTATCACCCGGTTTATGATTGATATGCATCGTAAGATTATGCTTTTTAACGTAATCACGATATCGTTCGCAAAAGTAGCTATACTGGTAAAATGGACTCTTGATTGACCGACAATCATCAACATATTCTTCCCATAGCAGTTTGATTGTGGTTCCTGGCTTTAACAGTTCCTTATGAATGTAATCAAAATCAGGTTGCTTAATGGATAAATTGATTTTCATCTCCTGTTCAAATAATAAATTTTGGACATCTGATTCACTGAGATCTTTAACAGATGACCAACACACTTTTTTGTCATCAGCTACATTAAAAATTTTTCTTATTGTATCTCTTGAAATTTTAAGAGATACAGAAATCTGTCGCTGACTATAGTTTTGTGATCTCATCTCCAAAACTTTTTTAACATCTCGCATAAAAAAACACCTCCTAATCGCAAGACTAGATAAGTATACTTACTTACCTGTTTTTATCTTACAACAGGAGGATGATAGTTTATATCTACAATATAGGTGTGGACTTATACAACGGATTCAATGGACTTCGTCACCGTATCAACTGGACTTATTTCTCCGTATTGGATGGGCTTGCCCATCCGTTATATTCATATAAGTTCTTTTCATAGTTCAATAAATCAGCCTTATACTTATACTCTAATGCCTTTGATGAATAGTCATTTAATACATCAAAGAACAATAGAAACAATCCTGCTAATACCAATACACACGAAGCGAGTATTAACCAAATAACTGGAATAATCAAATAAATTACATTCAAAATTAGAACACCTGTAAAACAACTAAAGCAAGCAATCATCAACCCTATATGACACCTATGATATTTCTTACTCAATTCTTCAAACCTACGAACATTCGTACGAATTCTATTTTGTATATAATCAGTAGTTTCCATAATAAACAACACCTCACTACATCAAGTATACACCTGTAAAACAAAAAAAAGAGCAAGGAATATATCCTTACTCTACATCATCCGCTGATTTACCAGCAAGAACAGCATTGATCTTATTCTTAGCTGTTGTTACTGTACTTTGATCTGGAACCATTACATAAGCTGCATCACCAAGCTCAGCACACATTAATGTATCTCCAGTACCATTTACCATATATTGTTCCATTTTCCATTTAGGATTCTTATTTAATTGATATTTAATCAAATCAGAAATTTCTTGACTTGACATTGTAGTCGAGAATGTATTTGACATACTATCCATGATTGAAGCATAGTTTGTCACAATTGCTGGACTTGTAATCTTATCAACAATACCCATTAGAACTTGTTGTTGGTTTTTAGTACGTTGACGATCCCCTTCACTATATGCATAACGCTCACGAGCGTAAGCCAATGCTTGTTCACCATTTAAATGATTCACTCCTTCGTGTACACCAAAACCAGAAAGGCAACGTAAACTATTAACAGCATAACCTGGTTCAACATAAACATCAATGCCACCTACTGAGTTTACTAAATCAGTTACCGTGTCAAATCCAACTTTAAATGTATAGTTAATTTCAATACCTAATAATTTTTCTACAGTGCGTTTAGTCGTATTTGTACCATGAATACCTGTATGTGTAATCTTATCTAATGCACCTTCTTGACATCCATCACCTGCATCGCAAGCAGTCGTTACATAGAAATCACGAGGAACTGAAGTTAACAAAATCGTTCCAGTTTTAGGATTTACAGTAGCCACCATTATTACATCACTACGACCATTTTCGTCAAATCCACCACGAGTATCTGATCCAGAAATCAACACATTGAATGGAGTATTTGTAATATTACTAACAGCCTTCGCTTTATCTGTATTTTCTACTTTGTAAGATGTTTGATAAACAACTCGAGTATTACTATCAAAGTTTGCATATGCTTCCATATCCGTAATCTGACTACGACTAGATTCACTAATGATAATTGAATCCACTTCTCCATTATAGAAAGATTCTAGCATTTCAGTCATACTACCAAATTCTTTTTGTTCCATTGAAATTCCAGAATTAGTTAATTCCTTTAAAATCTTTTTAGAACCAACAGTATTAATATTTGCCAAAGTACCTACACTATGACCAGCAAGATCAGCTTTCTTTTTCATATCACTCGATTCTTTAACTACAACACTAATTGTATTTTTAGAATGCTTAGCAACATTCGTCATACTTGAAAGTAGTCCACCAGTCTTTGACATATAATATCCACCTAAACAAGATCCCAAAGAAATAGCTAAGGCAAAAATAATACAAATAATTTTAGATACAACACCCTTTGTTGCAAAGCACAACAATAAGATAAAAATTAAATCTAATAGTACAAATACAATAGTAATCAAGAAAAGTAACTTAGAAGGTAATACATTCAATTTAATGATGTTAAACAACAAATACATTGTTGCAGCAATCATTACAATTGAAAAAATAACCCCAAATACTTTTCCTACTTTATTTTGTTTCTTATTTTTTTTCATAACAATAATCTCCTCACGACTACTTATTTTACTACAAATTAAATCCTTTTACAAAAAATGGAATAGCATAATGCTTATTCCACTTTATTTAATACTGTGCCTATTACATTTACACCGTTTCGATTTAATTGTTGCAAAGCCTTTTTAGCATTATTTTTTTCTGTTTCAGGTAAAGAAACCACAAGAATCGTACCATCGACAATATGTCCTACTGGAATCACATCATTACTATCTTCTAAGCTAGGACAATCAATAAGGATAAAATCGAATTGATCTTTCATTGCTTCCATAAACTCTTTAAAATAACCACTACTTAATAAATCTAATGCATTTTTAACTTTTCGACCAGTTCCCATAACATATAATAAATTATTCGAATGTTCATCTTTAAAGTTTGTACAATACTTATAATAATTACTATAATCTTGATTCAGTAATATGTCACTCAACCCAAGTGCACTATCAATGCTAAAATACTTATTAATCGTTGGTTTGTTTATATTACAATCTATAAGCAAAACTTTAGAATGATTTGCAACAAATGTTGTTGCCAAGTTGCATGCAATTGTCGTAGTGCCTGACCCTTTGTTAGCACTTGTCAAACAAATGCTATGTACGTTAGGATACTTGCTATTATATTCAATATTTGTTCGCAATCTACGATATGCTGCACTACTCGATTTATTTTTTGCCATAAAATTCTCCTATTTCTCCATTGGTATCTCAGCCAAAACGTCTACCCCTAAAAACATTTCGACTTCTTTATTGTTAATAAAATGTTTATTAAATAAGAAACGCAGCACAAAATAAAGAACACTTAGAACTAAGCCAATTAAAGTTCCTATTAAAGTATTCTTTTTTACATCTGGGCTTACAGGCGTTGTGTTAACTTGTGCCTCATTCACAATTGCCACACTGCTTAAACCTAAATCGGACATCATCTCTTTTTTAAAAACTTTAACAACGTTTTTAACAACACGACAAGATAAATTAGGATTATTTGTAGTTATTGTAATATTGTAGTTATAAGGATTACTTTCATCGCGCGTAATAACAATATTTTGTAAAAGTGTATCTACATCAATATTCGTTTCAGAACCAACTCTTTCTAAAACTACATTTCCATTCAAATAAGACGTATAATCTAATAATTCACCTTGAGGCATAATAGTAATGTCTGTACTTGAAGTATAACTTTTAGGTAAAATAAACTGCGTTACTCCAAAAGTAATTAAACCACAAACCAGTGTTACAACTAATATTGTTTTAATATTTCTTAATAGATGTTTCAATAACTCTATCAAATCAATCTCCATTTCATCATTCATATAATCGTTATTCATAAATTATTTCCTTTCTATACTGCTCCTCTACCATATAGCACTTGTTTAATAGTTTTAAATAACAATGTCACATCCAACCAGAATGACCAGTTTCTATAATAATATTCATCCAATAATAAACGGTGATCAAAATCTACATCACTTCTTCCATGACTTTGCCACATTCCAGTAATACCAGGTTTACATGCGATGACATCATAATAATAGTCTCCCATATCCTCTTTTTCTCTTGGTAAATATGGGCGAGGTCCAATTAAAGACATTTGACCTAACAATACATTAATAAACTGTGGAAATTCATCTAAACTCTTTTCACGTAAAAACTTACCAGCACTCGTGATACGTGGATCATTCACTAATTTTTTATTCTTTGTATATTCTTCTCGAATGGCTGGATCTTTTTCCATTAACTCTTCTAGAATCTTATCAGCACCTATTACCATAGTACGATATTTCAACATTTTGAATTCTTTACCATTCTTACCAATTCGATTCTGCGTAAAGAAAATAGGACCTTTATCTCCTTCTTTACGATTTTTAATAAAAACAAAGATTGTCAATGGTATTAATAATAATAAACCACATAGTCCAGCACAAATGTCCATAATGCGTTTTAATGCATAAGATAAACAATGTTCTAATCCACGAGAATTAGAGATCATTAAAATACCATCAAAATCTTCTACATTTGTATCAAAAGTTACTAAGCCATTTACTTGCGGTAAATATTTAATTACTGCTACTTTATTTTTAAATACTTCAAATACAGCATTTAAATCTTCACTATCCATTTCAGGAATTGCAATCAATACTGTATCTATATCTTTTTCTTTGATTACAGAACAAATTGAATCTAAATCAAATGTTTTATTTACATCAACTATTTGTTTCTGCTGAACATACTTAACTTTATTTGATTTATTACAATTTACATAACCTATTACATCTAAAAGTGAGTATCCATTTCCAAAACACACCATTCCTAATTTTTCTGCTGTATGTCCAATACCTACAATTAAAGTATTATGTTTAAACCATTTTCTAAATATTTTATGAGAATATCTAGAGTTACATCCAGCAAAAACAAATAAAACACAAGTTAATAAAACAAATCCAAAGAGTTTCTTAATAGTCCAAGTACTAATTGGAAAAACAAGAAAACTTCCTATAAAAAAACCAATATGACTCAATATGATCAATCGTATTTCATCATACATTAATAAAACTCTTCCTTGATATCTTCCAATCAGTATTTGCATTAAAAAATATAATATACATAATTTCCAACGCGTTTCTAAATCATATCCAGAAAATTGTATAATAAACATAAAAAAAACAAATTCAATTGTTAATTTTAAAGTTCCTATTTTCGACATTAAAACATCAACTCCATATGACCTACTCATTATACTAAAAAAAAAAGAAAAGGACAAATCTTTATGATTAACGCTTACATAAAGATTTGTCCTTTTCTTTATCAAATATTAACTTTGGACAGATGATAATACAGTAAATGTTGTTGCATCAACCATTGCCGTATTATGAATATCTTGGAATGTAAATGTTACTGTATATTGTTGTGCTGCCTCATCTAAAGTACAACCAATATCAGTTACATCCTCTTGTCCTAGTCCTGCATTAGCAAGAGCTGCATCAATAGCTGCTTGTTGATTTTCATCAAAGGAAGTTGATGGTTTCTCTTCTTCTTTCTTTGTTTCAGTTTCAACTTTAGTTTCTTTCTTCTTTTCTACAGGTTCAGTTGAAGAAACTTCTTCACTATTACTTCTTTTATAATTTCTTTCTTGTATAATACCATCTTTACCAATCTTATATTCATAAGATCCAGTAGTTGTATCAAAGCTTACAGTATAGTATTTCTTTTCTTCTTGAATCGATACATTCGAACATTCTTTTTTTGTGGCATTCGCATCGTCTCTTGCCACTTCTAGAATATCATTTTGCGTAATTTCTAATTCACTATTGCCACATCCAGTTAATAATAGAGTTGAAGCTAAAATTATAAAACTATTTCTTTTTCTTCTTTTTGCCATTGTCTTCTCCTCCATACCCATATCCGTAACCATAGCCATAATTACTATCACTTGCAGATTCTACTTTGTTTAATACAACACCCATAACGTGACCACCATTTCTTTCTACGTCATTAATGGCTGTCTTAACTTTACGCTTGTCAGAAGATTTTGAATCAACTACATATAGAACTCCATCACTTACATTACATAATGGAATAGCGTCAGATGCGACTGCCATTGGTGGACAGTCAATAATAATATATCCAAATTCTTGACGAGCTTGATTTAAGAATTTAGCTAATCTTTTAGATCCTAATACTTCACTAGGATTTGGAACTCTATGACCTGCAGTAATGACAGATAAAGGATATCCACCATCATATTGCACATCTTGTACTCCTTCAAATGAATGAATACTTACGCCTTCTCTAAATTCAGAAATAATATTTGTTAATCCTTGATGCTAGTATATTTATAGGACAGGTAAAACATCTCGAATTTGATTTGATAAGGAACCAATCACATTAAAAATAGAATGAGATATTGAACATGACTGTCCTGGATATTGTAGATTCTTGTGCAT
>NZ_VUMR01000055.1 GCF_009696075.1 Holdemanella porci
TTTAAATATTTTGAAGTTCTTGTCATAAGTGTAGTCTCTCTTTCGTTTACACCTATACAATAAATCTTAAATAGACATCATTAATGTCAGTTATATTAACAAATCACCAATGTATCTGTTAAGCCTTTCTAAAACTCTCTTCACTAATTGTATGTTCCATACGACAAGCTTCTTCTTCTGCAAGAACAGGTTCTACACCAGCATGAAGCAATTGATTCTTAAAATAAATATGCCTTTCATACACTTGACTAGCCTGTTTTTGTCCTTGTTCTGTAAAGAATAAATATCCTGTTTTATCCGTATAAATTAATTCTTTTTCTTTTAAGTCTTTCAAAGCATGTGAAACACTCGGCTTAGAAAAGCCTAGAGCTGCCGCCACATCAATAGCACGAACATTCTCTTGTTGAGACTTTAATACATATATTGTTTCTAAATAATCTTCCTGAGATTGTGTTAGCTGCATTTCTATTCCTCCGGTTAGTTTAAGCTTACCATAAAAGTATAACAAAATTTCACATAAGATTCAAAACTTTTGCACAAAAAATAAAGTTAAGATACACTAGTAAAGTAAATTTATGCAAAAGGAGAACAAAAAATGTTTAAATGTAATAAATTATTAGGCGTATCTCTAGCAGCCGTTATGAGCATTTCAGCCACTGCCACGAACGTATTCGCAATCGATACATCTGTTATAGATGAAAAATGGGGCAAACCAACCGTTGTATATGGTGGTGGTTTAAGTGAAGATCAAATCCAAAGCACACGTGAATTATTTGATATTGAAGATACAAATAACGTCTACGAAACAAGTGTTGATGCCAACGACTTATACAACTATTTAGGAATTGCTGGTGGAGATACATCCAGTTTGATTTCAAGTGTTATGGTTCAAAAACAAGATTCTGGTACAGGTGTAAAAGTAAAGATCATCACACAAAGCAATATCACAAAAATCACATCCAACCAATATGCCAACGCCGCAATTACAGCCGGTGTCAGTAATGTTGAAATCGATGTTGCTTCCGTTTCAAAAGTAACTGGAGAATCTGCTTTAACCGGTGTTTACAAAGCGTTAGAAGCTAATGGAGAAACACTAGATCCTGATCGCACACAAGTTGCACAAGATGAGCTTGAAACAACAAACGAAATTGCTCAAAATAATGCAGACGATTCTAATTTTGACTCTGCCCGCTTAGATCAGGCTTTAGTAGAAATCAAACAAGATCTTGCCCAAATCAAACAGAACCAAGGTAGTGCTGCAACTACCGAACAAGTTGAACAAGTCGTACAGGATGCTTTAAAGAAATTTAATTTGAGTGACATCATCTCTCAAGACGATATTGATAAATTGATCGCATTTGCCAAGAAATACCAAAACACTTCAGCTATTGACTCACAAGAAGTATTAAATCAATTAAACAAATTATCTGGCAGTTTAAAAAATCAATTATCTGGATTATTCAACAAAGCCCAATCTGAAGGATGGTTTGACAAGATTATTAACTTCATTAAAAGTCTATTTAACTAAAATAAGGAAGTCTTAAGCGACTTCCTTTTCATTTGCCATACGATATATTTCAAGCATATCCATTTCATCCAACTCTTTAAATTTTCCAATTGTGCGCGTATGCTCAAAGCTGCATTTGTATGTTAATTCATACAATTCCGGTTCTGTACACTTACGTTTTAACAATCCTTGAATACTTGTCGGCATGCCGATACTTCTAAAGAATTCCTCCATCTTTTCAATAGTATTCAAAGCGCAAGATAATGTATCCGAATCATCCAAACCAAACACACGATGTCCAAGCTTGGCAAATCGCGTTGGATTTTCCATATATACATGATTTGCCCAACTATCCCAAATAGCCGCAAGACCTGCACCATGTGCTACATTAAACATTCCACTTAATTCATGTTCCAATTGATGGCAAGCCCAATCTCCTAAAGAGCGATCTCCAGTCATGTCATTGTGTGAAACACTACCTGCCCACATAATTTCAGAGCGTGCCTGTTCATTAGAAGGATCTTCTAAAAGAATTTTTGCGTTTTTTATGACAGTACGGACTAAACTTTCTGCCATTTGATCTACCAAATCCAAGGTTTGGTATGGCGTAAAATATCGTTCCAATGTATGCATAATAATATCCGTACACCCACACATTGTTTGATATCGAGATACAGTATATGTTAATTCTGGATTTAAAATAGAAAATTTAAAATATCCATAATCACTGCTTAAACCACGTTTCAGATTACCATCTTCATTTGTGATTACGCTTGAATTACTCATTTCACTGCCTGTTGCAGATAGCGTTAAGATACACCCCATAGGTAAAGCACCCTTCACCTTTTTCTTTCTTGCGTAATAATCCCAGACAGCACCTTCATTATAAACGCCATACGCAATGCCTTTGCTTGAGTCTAAAACGCTTCCTCCACCAACAGCAAGAATAAAGTCAACTCCTTCTTCTTTACAAATTTGAATTCCTTCGTTCACCTTTGAAAGTAGTGGATTGGCAACAACACCTCCACACAAACAATAGGCAATATTTTCTTCATCAAGTGCCTTTTTCACTCGATCCAAAAGACCGGATTGAATGGCACTTTTCCCTCCATAATGAATCAATACTTTCTTTGGATGATATTCTTGTAAAATCTTTCCAACCCTTTGTTCCTCATCTTTACCAAAATACACTTTTGTTGGTGCATAAAACTTAAATTTTTCCATATTTACCCCTTTTAAATCTTTTTCATTGAAACAGCTTCAATCAACAAGCAAAGACCAGCCACAACCAAATAGGTCGCAATAATATAATTAATGACTAAAGCACTTTGGAATGGCATTACCAAAAAAATAATACCTAACAACAGATTGACCCAACCTGTCAAACTTAAATATTTCGTATCGATCACTCTAAAGAAACTAAGTCTAGACCCCCAAGTAATCTTTTGAATACCATTAACCAATAGCACAAACGCAAACAAGAATGTCAATGTGCTTACAGTAATTGTAACTGGCATCGTGCATAATAAACAACCTAACAAAATATTTAAGATACCACTGGCTAGCCACATTGCGTCTCTAAAAAAGAAGGTTGTTGAGATATATGAATAAATTTCACATGCACCCCAAACAATCAAGCCAATGGCTGCGATTATTTGAATAGTTGTGAATATCTTTTTTGGAAACGCAAAACATAAAATACCTATAAGAATCAATACTATACTTAATATTATACTCATTCTTTTAGCCTTTTTATACCTTTCATTCCATTGTGTTGTGAATTCATCAATATAATCATAATCAGAATCAAACCATTTCATAAGTAACATCTCCTTTATGATTTCAGTATAACACTATTTTTAGCACTTTCAACGTTGCAGTGCTAGACACATTTCAAATTCTGTCTATTATTGTAAATTTATGTCATCAATGATAAACTTTTACTTGTCGAAAAAAAGGAGATTTTAAATGTTTAAAAAATACCTGATTGTGTTTTTTGTATCTATGGTACCCCTTATTGAACTTCGTGGAGCCATCCCAATCGCAGCCGGAATGGGATTACCATTTATACAATATTATATAATTGCGATTATTGGAAATATGATTCCTGTTCCCTTTATCTATTTCTTTGCCAGAAAGATCCTTGTCTGGGGAGCTGACAAGCCAGTTGTCGGAAATTTCTTTACGTGGTGTCTAGAAAAAGGTGAAAAAGGTGGTAAAAAATTACAAGCCACTGCAGGAAAAGGATTGTTTGTAGCCCTATTATTATTTGTGGGTATTCCATTACCGGGAACAGGAGCCTGGACTGGTACACTTGCCGCTAGTATCTTAGATATGAATTTCAAATCGAGTGTACTAGCCGTTATGTTAGGTGTCATTTTAGCTGGTATCATCATGGCTCTTGCGAGTATGGGATTGTTTGGGGCACTTGGAGCACTATTCTAATAGTGCTTTTTCTTTTATCTAAAAGAAAAAAGGTTTGAAAAAAAATCAAACCTTACTTAAACATATTGTGCCTGAAAAAATAAACAGTCGCAATTACACAAGTTAAAATAGCCACAAAACTTGGAAACCATACAAATGGGAATGGCAACTGTACGTTCATCCCATAGAATCCAAAAATAATATTTGGGATAGCCATAACAATTGTGATTACAGTCAATTTATTCATGACAATGTTCATATTGTTAGAAATGATACTCGCAAACGTATCCATTGTACCTGCCATTGTGTTTGAGTAAATGTTACACATCTCAATGGCCTGATGGATTTCAATCATTACGTCTTCCAACAAATCTTCATCCTCTTCATATAATTGAATCTGTTTTCCACGCATAATCTTGCTTAATGTAACCTCATCTGATTTTAAAGATGTTGAAAAGTAAACCAATGACTTTTCTAAGCCTAACATTTCAATCAATTCATCATTTTCTACAGACTGATGCAAGCGCGTTTCTGTTCGACTTGATAAGCGGTCAATTTGGCGTAAACAAATCAAGAAACGTTGTGAAATACGCAATGCCAAAAGTAAGAAAAATCTTGTTTTTAAACGTGTATCCATACCTTTTATTCTACCTTGTGACATTTCTAAAATACTCCAGTTTTCATATAAACTTATTGTCACAACATAACCCTTTAAAATCACAATACCAATTGGCAATGTAGAATAGGTTGAATCAATTGAATCATCATCTTCATTTTCTGCACTTGGGTAGTCAAAAATAATCAACACTTGTCTAAAATCATCATCATAATCAATATGTGAACTTTCTTCTTCATCCAACGAAGATTTTACAAATTCAGGTAAGATTCCTATTTGCTCAATTAAAAAATTTCTTTCTTCTTCCGTAGGTGCAACCGCATTGATCCAGCATCCTGGTTCTGGTTCTGCAATCTTGCGTGTTCCATCTTCAAACGTTTTATAAAATTCTAACACAATTTGTCCTCCTTATATCTTAAACGAAGACAAATCTCATGTCTCCGAACGTATTTGTTTTTTCATAATTATAATAACTCGGGTCTGGAGACATGTTTTCACCTACTTTCATACATAAGATATTGTATCATATCTATGTCAAAATCTCGTGAATTTTCACAAAAAAATGACTAGTATAAACTAGTCATAAGGTTTATATTCAACTGTTTCTTTGTCAAAATCAATAAATAACTGGAATGCATTACGATTTTCATCTTCATCCCAAATTTCCACAAACTTAGGAGTCACTTCAATTAAGATTTCTGTATCAATGTGTGAATATGCATTATAGCTTTGCCATAAAAATTCTTTATATTTCTTTTCAAAAATACGTCCCGGCTCATCAACAACCAAGCCTAAGTTTTTAGCAGTACCCTCTACTTGCACCCCATTAAAGCACATAGCTACTTTATCATTTTTGAACAATTGTTGTGTTTTTCTAAAGTTTTTGTCTGTCTTAAAATAAATCTTGTCATTGTAGAAAACGCAACTTACATTTCTTACCATAGGATAATCATCCACACAGCTTGCCAAAGCCATGATTTTATAATCCCCTAATTTTTCATCCATAATTTTTTTTGCTTCTAAAAGTTCCATGTTTTTCCTAACCTTTCATAACTAATATTAAAACTGCAATTGATACAATAATAAATGCACTGACAATTCCAACATCTTTTGTAAGTCCTTCACTTGTATTAGACTGTGGAACAAACTGCGTGTTTCTCAACGCATTTACAAGTGGTTTGTAGATCAACATTGCACAGGCTGCATTTAATGTACATTTAATAATATTGAATGGAACAATACCTGGAAGTAACATGCCAACCACTGCACTTCTTGGCATTTGATAATAAATTGGTGTAATAATGTAGTTCCATAATGTCATACTCAATGTACAGCATACAGTTCCTAATACCAAGCCGATGATAGCTCCTTTTTTAGAATGTTTATACTTATAGATGCAGGCTGCAACACATGCGAATGTACAAGTTGAAATCACATTCATCAAAACATCTAATAAGTTTCCTCCACGGAATACGATTTCTAAAAACGAACACAATAGACTCATAATAAAAGATGTCATAGGACCATAAATAAATCCTGCAATCACAATAATGATATCTTTTGGATCGTAGCTTAGAAAAGATACGGCTGGTACAATTGGAAATTGTATCAATAAGTTTAAAACCATTGCCATCGCACTTAAGATCGCAATCGTAGTTAGTTTCTTTGTTGAACTCATAAATCATCATCCCTTCATATATCCACCAAAAAAACGTGCCTAAAGAAAATCCCCTAGGCGCGTTTAAATATACAAAAGAATATATAAAAACATCTTCTTCCATCCAGACTATACTGTCGCCACTGGAATTGCACCAGTTCATGCATAATGCTCGCGGGGTTTACCGCCGATAGGGAATTTCACCCAACCCTGAAGATTTAATTTATGCAAATTCAGTATACACTTGTTTCAAGTAAAAAAAAAGAGCAAATTAAATTGCTCTTTGTAGTATCCTTAAATCATAAGCCATGTTCTGTTCCACTTGCGTGGTGACAGTCATTTATCTATAGCATAAAGCTATCCAGCCTTCCTTTCGTTTCATTCCAGCCGGTTCCCCTACCAAATTTGGGTTTCTCGCTTGTGGGGTTTACCCGTTCCACCCTATACGTTTCCATATAGATTCGTCTCTGTGGCACTTTTAAAGTTTGTTTACATAGTTTCCCTTAGCAAACAAAACAGCCGTCAAGCAATAACTTGCCTAGATTTATTTATTCATCTAGCACAAACACTACAATCATCACAGATTGTGCGAGCATGGACTTTCCTCTAACTATCTAAGTAGCCAGTGACTGTCGATTTAATTCACTATTCTTCGCTTTGATTAAATACAGCTTTTTCCAAACGTGCAATACGTTTTAAGATATCTACTGTATTGCTGCTTCCATTCACAAAATCAGAATTTACTTTTTCGTTTAAGTTTTCATTCTCACTTTGTAACGCAAACAACTGTTGCTGCAATTCTTTGATTTTTTCTTCATAACGAGTGACTGCAGCACCTAATTCTTCTACTTTCTCATCATATTTCTGATAATCTTCAATTACCATATCTAGAAATTCATCTACTTCAGCAGGGGCATATCCCTTCAAGTCTACATGAAATTCCTTTTCATAAATTTCCTGAGCTGTCAAATTCATATCTTTTGCCATATATATAGTCCCCCTATATCTGCTTAAATATTATGAATGTTTTGCACAAAAAAATCAACTGTGACTTTTCAGATTCATTGAATGTTCATTCTTTTTCATATATAATGTTCGTGATGAGCACTATTAAATATCCGAATGCAATTTCAACCATAAATACAATGCACCAAAAGAGTTATAGTTCTCGAGGTATGCGCCTCGAAAACGATATAAACGACTCTAATAAATATTATAGAGAACTCGATAGAGCTTTGATTTATAAAAAGCCGACACCTGTTCAAGTTGTTCATGTGGACTATCCAAAAAGGCAAAGAGCTAAAATCACTGAAGCTTACTATAAAACGCCTTCCACGACGGACTACAACGGTGTATATCGAGGTAAATACATTGATTTTGAAGCAAAGGAAACGAAAAATAAAACGAGTTTTCCACTCTTTATGATTCACCCACATCAAATCAAACATCTAAAAAAAGTTGTATTTCATGGAGGTATTGGTTTTTTTATTATTCGATTTAATTATCATAACGAAACATACCTTGTTGATTCAAAACTGCTCATAGATAAAATAGAAAATATAGACAAAAGCTCTATACCATATTCTTGGTTTCAATCCCATGGGATTCTTATTCAAGAAGGATTATGTCCTAGGTTAGCATATTTAAAAGCTGTAGATGAACTCTATTTTAAGGAGGATAAGTAAATGGCCCAACCACAAAACGAACAAAATAAGCCCAAAACACAAAAGACAAACAGAAGAAAATTAGACATTTGGAATAAACTAGCCGTATCCGTCTTATCTATATTTTTAGTTGGATGTATCTCCGTATTCTTCGTTCTTGTCAACATCATCAACGATCCTGACGGCATGCGTTTTTCGCAAGACGGTTTGACTACATTATCCAATTCAAGACTTTACGATGCTTCAGGCAACGTATTCTATGAACTTGGAGATGAAATTCGTGAAGACGTAACCTACTCACAAATTCCACAATCTGTAGTCGATGCTTTTTTATCAATTGAAGATTCACGTTTCTTCGACCACAATGGATTTGACTTGCCACGTTTCTTGAAATCCGCTATGGCAAACTTGAAATCTGGAAGTCTTGCTCAAGGTGGTTCTACATTAACCATGCAAATGATTGATAATGCATTTACAAAGAACCAGGAAAAAAAATTAGAAACTGAACAGGGTACGATCACAACCGCTCAAAAATTAAAATTAAAAGTTCAAGAAATCTATCTTTCATTGATTGCTGAACAAAGCATTAATAAGGAACAAATCTTTGAATACTACGTAAACCGTATTTGGTTTGGTTCAGGAAACAATACACGTGGTATTCAAAAAGCCGCACAATACTTCTTTAACAAAGATGTATCACAATTAAATTTGGGTGAAGCTGCATTCTTGGCTGGTTGTATCAATGCACCAGATACATACAATCCATTAAACAATTTAAACGAAGCAAACACAAAGCTAGATCATTTAAAAGCTGCTCAAAATCGTAGAAATGTTACTTTAGAATTGATGTTGCAACATGGATATATTACGGAAGAAGAATTTAATCTTGCTTCAAACCAAGACTTATCATTCTCTTTAGAATATGTAGAGCGTACAAGTGATGATCCAAATCAAGCTTATATCACACAAACATTAAGTGAAGTTATGGAATTAACTGGACAAGATCCAGCCATTATTCCAATGGATATCTATACCGCACTAAATCAAGATACTCAAAAACAAGCTGATGAAATCTGTAACGGTAACATCGTTCAATTCCCTAACGAATATTTCGATGTTGGTTTCTCAATGATTGAAAACGATACAGGGGAAATTATTGCAGTTGGTCCTGGCCGTCGTTATCACTCAGACTCCGTAAAAATTGATTACTCAACCGAACCAAATCAACCAGGTTCAAGTATGAAACCATTACTTGCCTATGCAAGTACATTTGATATCTTAGGATGGTCTACTGCGCATCAGGTAAACGATAAGAAAAAAGATTATTGGAAAAATGGTTCTTACGCTCCTAAAAACTCAGACGGTAAATACAATGGTATTATGAGTTTACAAGATGCATTAGGTGTTTCAAAAAATACCACAGCCGCTCAAGCTATGATTGATTTAGTAACCGCAAAAGGCTATGATTACTGGATCGATTATTGTAAAAAGCTTGGTTTTAGCGATGAAGTGGCTGAAGGATTTAATGAACAATACGCAATCGGTGGCTCGAGCATGCGTGCAAGCCCAATCCAACAAGCGAGTGCTTACTCAACATTTGCGAATGGAGGTAAGCGTGTGGATGCTCACCGTGTTAGAAGAGTAGTTCGTAGATCCGATAAAAAAGAATTTAAGACAAACGCTAAAACATATGATGTTATCAGTGAACAAGCCGCATGGATGATTTCGCAATTACTTGAAAAAGTAGTTTCAGGTGGTTACCAAAACTACAACGAAATTCTTGCGAGCAACTATACAGTATATGGAAAATCAGGTACAACAGACTGGCCTGCAAATAGCTATGGAATTCCTGAGGGGGTTGCCAAAGATGAATGGTCAGTAGGCTATACAAATAAATATACAATCGCTTGTTGGAGTGGATATACAACGGATGCCATCACAAACTATGGTATGTATATTACTTGGGATGATTTAAATGTTGCTTCAGCATTCCATATTTCACACTACATGCTTGATTACATGCAAAAATATGCAACATATTCTGCACTTGAAAGACCTAGTGGTATCTCAGACTACAAGGGTGGATACATCAAAGATGAATTCAAATCAAAAGGTGATACAACATCTGATAACAATGATGCGCAAGATGCTTGTGAAGCTAGTGGTGGCGAATGGGATGAAGAAAACCAGACATGTAAAAAGTCTGATGATAAAGAAAGAGAAGCTTGTGAAGCCGATGGTGGTGAATGGGATTCTGAAGCTGGTACATGTAAAAAAGAAGAAGAAAAAGAAGAAGAAACAAATGAAGCCGAAACAACTTGTACAAGTAATGGCGGAACTTGGGACGGAAGTGCATGTACATATCCTTCTACAGAACCAACAGAACCTACAACACCTGAACCAACGGAACCTAGTACTCCAGGAACAGATACTTCCACAGACAACACAACAGGCTATGTTTGGCTTGATCGAAGAAATCTCTACAATATATTCGATAGACTATAATAATGAAAGTGCTCAATTGAGCACTTTTTTGTACACAAAAAAAACAGGGATCATTTCCCTGTTTCGAGTATTGTATTAGCAATTTGAAGTTGTTTCTCAGTTGGCGGATCAATTCCTTCTAAAGGATATCCTAAGCCAAGTTCTTTCCATTTATAAGCCCCTAGAGTATGGTATGGTAATACTTCTATTCTTTCTACATTTTTTAATTGAATAATAAATTGATGTAGTCGTTCCAAATATTTTTCATCTGTATTGATTGTTGGTACCAACACATGACGAATCCATACTGGCTTTTGGATATCCGACAAATACTTAGCTAGTTTTAAAATATTTTGATTCGTATGTCCCGTTAATTCTTTATGAGCCATTTCATCAATATGTTTTATATCTAATAATACTAGATCTGTAACATTCATAAGTTGTTTAAACTTAGAAAAGAATGGTTCTTCAAAAGTAAATGGTTGTCCACAAGTATCCAAAACTGTATTGACACCTTCTTTTTTAGCTAATGTAAAAAGTTCAATCAGAAAATCAATTTGAAGTAATGGTTCACCACCACTGACTGTAATGCCACCATTGTCTTTCCAGTAAGGACGATATCGTAAAGCTTTCTTTAATACCACTTCTGCACTTTGATCTGGCTCTTTAGTTTTCCAAGTATCGGCATTGTGACAAAACTTACAACGCATATGACATCCTTGCATAAAGATGACATATCTTACGCCTGGTCCATCTACAAGGCCAAACGTTTCAATCGAATGAATTGCTCCTAACATAATAGCCTCCTAACTAGAAAGAGCCTTATTAAAGGCTCTTGTGACATGTACGACTAATAACATCTAATTGTTGTTCGCGAGTTAAATCAATAAATTTAACGGCGTAGCCAGAAACACGAATTGTAAAGTTTGCGTATTCCTCTTTTTCTGGATGCTCCATCGCATCTTTTAATTTTTCTACACCAAATACATTCACATTCAAGTGGTGAGCACCCTGATCAAAGTATCCATCTAATACATTCACTAAGTTATTTACTCTTTCCTCTTCAGTGTGACCCAACGCATCTGGATTAATTGTTTGCGTATTACTAATTCCATCTAGCGCATATTCATAAGGAAGTTTTGCGACAGAATTTAGCGATGCCAACAATCCATTTTGTTCTGCTCCATATGCAGGGTTAGCACCTGGTGATAATGGTTCTCCTGCTTTTCTTCCATCGGGAAGCGCACCTGTAGCTTTACCATATACAACATTTGAAGTAATTGTAAGAATCGAAGTAGTTGGTTCACTATCACGATATGTGTGGTGTTTTTCAATCTTACGCATAAATGTCTTTAATAACCATACGGCAATTTCATCCGCACGATCATCATCATTTCCATAACGAGGGAAATCCCCTTCAATTTCATAATCAACTACCAATCCATCTTCATCACGAATTGTCTTCACTTTTGCGTATTTGATGGCACTCAATGAATCTACTACATGTGAGAATCCAGCAATACCCGTTGCGAAAGTTCTACGTACATCTGTATCAATCAAAGCCATCTGGCTTGCTTCATAATAATATTTATCATGCATATATTGAATCAAATTCAAAATATTTACATATAATCCTGATAACCAGTCCATCATGATATCGTATTTATGCATTACTTCATCATAATCTAAATACTCACTTGTGATAGGCTTATATTCTGGACCTACTTGTACTTTTGTCTTTTCATCTACACCACCATTGATAGCGTATAGTAAACATTTAGCTAAGTTTGCACGAGCACCAAAGAATTGCATTTCTTTACCAGTTTGCGTAGCACTCACACAACAACATACCGCATAATCATCTCCCCATACAGGACGCATTACATCATCATTTTCATATTGAACACTACTTGTATCAATACTTACTTTTGCAGCATATTTCTTGAATGGTTCAGGCAAATTTGAAGAATACAATACAGTCAAGTTTGGTTCTGGACTCGGTCCCATATTTTCAAGTGTATGCAAGAAACGGAAACAAGTTTTAGTAACCATACTTCTTCCATCCATACCTAAACCACCAACATCAAGTGTTGCCCAAACTGGATCTCCTGAGAATAATTGGTTGTAGCTAGGAATTCTGGCAAACTTAACCATTCTAAATTTCATAGTCACATGGTCAACAATTTCTTGAATATCACTTTCTGTGAAGACACCATTCTCTAAATCTCTTTCAAAATAAATATCTAAGAACGTTGAAATACGACCTACTGACATAGCCGCCCCATTTTGTGTTTTAATAGCAGCTAAATATCCAAAGTATAGCCATTGTACTGCTTCTAATGAGTTTTTAGCAGGCTGAGAAATATCATATCCATAGCTTGCTGCCATAATTTTCATTTCTTTTAACGCCTTGATTTGTTCAGCCAATTCTTCACGCTGACGAATTACATCATCGCTCATTGTTCCATCGCCACAATATGCGAAATCTTTTTGTTTCTGCTCAATTAAATAATCAATACCATAAAGTGCAACACGACGATAATCCCCTACGATACGTCCACGACCATATGTATCTGGTAATCCTGTAATGATTTTGTTACGACGTGCTAAACGCATTTCTGGTGTGTATGCACTAAATACAGCATCATTGTGAGTTTTATGATATTTTGTGAAGATTTCATGTAATTTTTCACTTGGTTTGTATCCATAAGTTTCGCATGCCTCTTCACTCATACGAATACCGCCATAAGGCATAAATGCACGTTTTAATGGTTTATCTGTTTGTAAACCGACAACCTTCTCTAAATCTTTATCTAAATATCCAGGGCCATAAGCAGTTAGACTCGAAACCACTTCTGTTTCCATATCCAATACACCGCCTTTGGCACGTTCTTCTTTTTGTAGTTTTTGAAGCTCAGCCCATAAAGTATTTGTCGATTCTTTTGGACCTTCTAAAAAGCTTTCATCACCATTATAAGGTTTGTAGTTATTTTGAATAAAATCTCGAACATCTACCTCATCCTGCCATTTACTGCCTTTAAATCCTTGCCATTGTTCTTTCATGATTGCCTCCTTCTAATGACAGTTAGTTATGACTAACATTTATTTAAAGTTTACTATGATTCCTTCGAGCAGTCAATTAAAAAGACCCACCGAAAAGACAAAGTAAACTTGCCCAGACGGTCGGCCTATAACATCATACTTCATGTGGTAACTCCACTTCCGTCAGTCATATGATAGTCAAATCATAACAAAGAATTATCAATTACGCAAGCGTTTTCCCTAGGGTTATTTAAGATTTTAAAGTCTACTTAAAGTACACTTTCAAAGTATACTTTTATGTTGTGCTTTAAATTCAACTATTCGCCATTTGTGATATGTTCAATGTATAGTGGAAATAGCAATATTTTAGATGAAAGGAGGTCAGTTATGGATACAAAAAAGATAGGAACCTTTACCTCAATGAATCGCAAGAAAAAAGGGTATACACAAGGGCAGTTAGCAGAAAAATTAGGTGTGACAATTGACCCTTTCTTAGCCGAAGAGTCCGGAAAACAGGGGAACCAGAGTGATACCGATGAGGGCCACGCCGCCACCGGCCATGAGCTGCTTCATACCCTGAGACTTTGCTTATGTGTGATAAAGAAGCAATAGAAGTGCAAAAAATTTTGCCGTTCCTATCCGACACTTGGCCATTGTGTCGGATAGGTCGGGCGGTTATTCGGGCAAGTCAATCTTGCCGACAAAGCTGTAATAAATCTCGGGAGTTTGACACCCCTTTTCACAATTGATCTTAAACATAGCGCTTAAACTAGCGCTTTTCTTTTACTTTTTTTGTCAAATTATTTGTTTTTGTATATCGTAATATCTCGTATTCTGTGATATAATTGTATTAGGTGATATTTATGCGTGTTACAACTACTAAATCTAAATCAGATGAATCTTTTTATATCAATTATGCTTTCATCAACGAAAAAGGAAAAAGCACTTCG
>NZ_VUMR01000056.1 GCF_009696075.1 Holdemanella porci
GTAAAGTTAGCACTTGTGTTACTGAATTGAGATACGTTCAATCCCATATAAGAAGTTCCTTCTTCTTTACGAGATGCCATTGCAGCACCTTCAAAATGAATAGCTTCTTCTGGATATAATGCATTCGTAATATTTGTAACATCATAGCCTTCTACTTTATGTGTATTTCCATTATAAGTTTCAGTCTTTGTATTACCTTTGATTTCAACTAGGACGTTATCCGTTACCGGAGTAATGCTTAATTCTCCTTCTTTTACATCGATTGAATAGTTATGTGGATCGAACTTATTTGATGTTTTATAAGTAATTGTATTTGTTACTTTACCTTCACTAACATTTGTGACAGATCCAGTTGCCTTAATATCACTTACTTCACCATTCACAAAGTTTCCTGTCATCTTTACATCCGGTCTAGTTAATGGAGTTCCGTCATAAGGCTTAGAATCTGTTTGACTCGTTAATGTTACTTCACGTTTAGAAATTGTTAATGTTCCCTTATTCACATTTACGATTACTTTATCCGTTACATCAACACCACCTTTAGTAACTGTTGCTGTACCAGTAATCTCAGTTTCATAAGTTCCGTAGTTTATACCTTCAGCTTTTGCAGTTAAACCAGTTACTTCATATCCAGCAGTAACATCTTTAATTCCTTCAACCTTCTGTACTTTACCATTATATGGAAGTGTAATACTATTTGCGGTAACTTCAATCACAGTTTTCTTAACCCAAGTCGCATATAAATCATTACTTGAATCTGCATTCACTCTGACCTTTTCACCAACTGCATATTTAGCATTACCCTTTTCAGCATCTCCCATTGATGTTGCCCAACCAGCAAAGTAATAATCTTTACCTGGAGCTGTATAGCTTAAATCAGATGTATTCTTTAAAGTAACTTCAACGTTATTCAAAATCGCAACGCTCTGATCTTCACCATCACCATTACCAGGATGATAATTTAAGATTGCTGAAGTTTCTGAATCACCAAATACAGCTGTTAAAGTAATCACATTCTTGTCATCTGCCAAATATTTATTTACTTCAAAGTCTTGACCAGGCTGATATACATTACCATCAACTAATTGCCAACCTAAGAATTTCTTACCTTCTTTTGTCACACCATTAGCAACTGTAGCTTTAGCACCACCCGCATAAACATTGTTATCTTTTGGAGCCTCTACACCATCTGCCACATACTTAACTGTAAGCTCACCATTGTATAGCCACTTACCAATAACATTAGTATCTCTTAAAATTGCATCATTCGCATTGAATACTTTAGTAGTCATATGATCATTTTCATCTGCTACATACCAACCTGCAAATGAATAGTCATTGATTGTTGGAATAATAGGTAATACTGTATTTGCAATTGTACCAGCATCAACATCGCTATCAACTATCCTTGAAGTACCATCTGGAGTATTCAAATTATAAGTTAATTTGATTTTCTTAGCTGTCCATTTTGCGTAAATCTGCACGTTCGCATTTGGCATTTTTTCTGTATTAAAATCAAACTTAGTTGTACAAGCTTTATCTTTATACCAACCACCAAATTCATAGTATTCAGGTAAACCACTAGGTTTTTCAGGAGTATAGTTCGCATAAGATTCCAATGAAGCTGTATACTTAATATTCTCTACTGTCTTAGCAACTCCATTGTAGTTATAGTAAGACAAACTATAAGTCTTCAATTTAGAAGCAATACTTATAGGATAATCGCCTAATCGTTTTCCATCATAGACATCCTTTTGTTTTTCCCAATATGAAGAACTTGTACCCGGATTTTTTGCAGTAGTATATTTGTACAAATCATAACCAACATATTTTTCGTGAACAGTTAATGTTCCACCACCCGTTTTTATCGTTTGAACTAATTTATATGAACCATCTGCTTGTTCATTATAATAATGAACTGAGGCTGATCCACTTTTACCCTGTCTATAAAAATTACATGTCGTAACGACGCCATTTGTTGTTATATTGCCTTGATTATTCGCATACCCCGCAGTCTCAAAATCAAATGATGTTAATAAAATGCATCCAGTTCCACCGCCTTCTTCAACAGTCCAATAAGACGAAGAATCCCATGTGCCTTCAGGAAGGTTAGCACCATATAAACCTGTTTCGTATTTTGTTATTTTCCATCTACCACCAAGCCATCCAGTTGATTCATATTCATAGAAATTTACTGTACATAATACACGATCATAGTAAACATTAATGATTGTAGTACCATCACCAGAGATTTCTACATCTTTACTAGAGTTGTTTGCGTTATAAGTAAATCCCTTATATTTTTTTGAATTTGTGGCAGAAATCTTTGTTCCTGTAGTTGCCTTTTTAGTTTCAGCAGATACGTATTCATAAGTTTTCTGGGCATCTGTTGCACCCTTGTCATCTGTTACTTTTTGTTGCCAGTAGTTAATTGTATAGTTAACTTCTGCTGCTGTCCAATGAGCCTTTAATGTCATTGGATTAGTAACTGTTGCACCATCGGCAACTGGTTTTGAACCATCATACCAACCATCAAATGTGTAACCAGGTTTTGTAGGAGTTGTAGATTTATCTAGAACTAGTTTGTCACCATCTAATACGAATCGAGAATCAACAATAGATCCACCATCTGAATTAAATGAAACCCAATAACCTTCTTTAATAATTGCGTATACATTTACAGAAGTACTTCCGTTTGGAACTGTAATTTTATCTGCGATATTTGTAGTACCATTGGCTTCTTTTGCCCAACCAACTAATTTATGAGTTGAGTCAACATCATAAGATACAGTTGTAAAATCATGTTCTTCATGATCTCCAACTTTTTCTGTACGCATAATCTGTGATCCATCTGGTTTTAAGAAGTATACATATAATGCATCTACATATTTTGCTGTAATTGTACGAGTTTCAGTCTTAGTAATTTTCTGTACACCAAAGCCATCAAACTTAGTTCCATTTTCTTGCCATTCCACAAATGCTTTTCCAGCAACATCTGGAGCTGTTGGAGTAATCAATTCATCACCCGTTTTAACAATCTGTGTACTTACTGTTGTACCATTCGCAACAAAGTTAAATGTTGTTAATTGAACATCATTTTCACCCGCAATAACATAAATAGAGAAGTGATTTGCATCAAAACTTTGAGTATTTGTAGCCACCTCAGTGACTGCACTCGCATCATCTGTTACGTGGTAAATATTAATTTCATCACCACTTACTGCTGCATTTTCAAAACTAATATTTACTGAACCATTTGGTTGAATTTCAACACCATCTTTATTTTGGATTGTAATATCCAAAGCTACTGCTGAATCCATTTCTTTGTTCTTTTCAGAAACTGTATCTTCAACCGCATTTAAGATAGCCTTTCTTGTGATACGTTTTACAACAAGCTTAGAATCCCTTGGTAAAACACCCTCAGCTGCTGTCGCATGAACGACTACATTACCAGCTGTTTCACTTTGATCAAATGCCGGATACTCAGGTAATTCCTCCTTGGTTTCCGGGTCTGCCTCAGCATCATCTTCACTTGCTTCTTCAGTTTTAGTTTGTTCATTATTTTCACTTGTTTGTTTGTCTTCTTTAGTATTTACACTTACATAGACAAATTTAACACTAACTAAATCTGAAGTAACACTTAGATTAGCCTGATCAGCAGGGACTGTCTGAGAATTATTAATGATTACATCCTTTAATGTATAACCATCAAAATTCAACATAACACTACTATCTGTCTTTAAGCTGTAGTCTAAATTAAAATCACGAGAAGCAGTTTCATGAAGAACTGTTCCATCTTCTGCTACATAACTTAATTCAACAGATTTTGTTTCTGGTGCCGACTGCTCATTTGTTTCTTCAGCCGCTGGAGCATACTCTTCTTGTTGTTGAGGAGTTTCTTCTTCAGTTGTTGGCACTTGCTCTTGCTCTTGTGGTGTAGTCGTTGTTGTTTCCTCTTGTTGTTGAGGTTCAACCGGTTCTTCCACCGCATTTACATAGTAAGAGTCTGCTAAGCCAAACTGAACGGCCATCGCAAATGATAATACAATTGCCGCCACCTTTTTTAAGTTTTTCAGCATACAAATTCCTCCTTTTGTTCTTGTTAAAGTTGATAACCCTTTCATCATCCTGATTATAGTATAGGACTCACTAGGTTATAGATTGGTTATAATATCGAAAAATCATCCTTTTTTAATCGAATTTTGCATAAAAAAAGGTTTATTGTCATTATGACAATAAGCCCACTTATTTTCCTGAACTACCTAACTTTCCGGCCATTCTTTCAGACTCCATAGACTGAAGTTCTTCAAAAGAAATTTCTTCACTTTCTAATTGAGGCATACGCAATAATACACCCTGACAAATTGCTTTTTCATAAGGATAAATAATCGCATCTTCCTTATACTCTACATCTTGTTTTTTAATCACCACACGCTTCGTATTCAAGTTTGTGACCGGAGCCATATATTCACCGCGATAACCCGAATCAATCACGCCACTTCTTTGTGCAATCCCCTTTGTTCCTGTTGAACCACGTTCTTTTAAAATCATCACAAACTCTGGATCAAATGCACTCGCCACACCCAATGGAACTAACTTTGTTTCATGAGGCTCAATTACCATGTAATCCTCTTCAAAACATGGGTATAAATCATACCCTGCATCTTCATAACGTTTTTGCGGAACCTTCGCATCCGGCTTAACCTTTGCCCAATATAATTTATTCATAAATCTCCTTCTTATATATTTCAATCAATTGTTCTAATGAAAACTGTGCATTGGCACTGGAAGTCGAAGGACAATATACCGTTTCAATATTCGGAAAATACTTCTGCATTGTATTCTGACTTGTCCTTCCATTACAAATGACCTTCTCAATATTCTTATATGTATTCAATAATCCTTGTATATCATTTGGTTCAATATCTTTGATCTCACTATCCGCACTCGTCTTTCTTATACACGAATGACAAATATCCCAAAGTGCAATGTGCGATACTTTTAATAATTCAATCTTGTCTTCTGTTTGAAAGATTTCTTTTAATATCTTCCAAAACCGATTATTTTTATTCGCATAATACATCTGTTCCTTCAAACTAATTGCACTTGGCATAGAACCCACAATCAATATTCTAGAATCCTCAAATACAATGGGATCCAATCCGACTATTCGCTTACACATGTACCGTAAACATCATAAGATTTGGCATCTGTAATCTTCACCTTCACAAAAGAACCCAACTCTAAAGGCTCATCACTTGTAAAGATGACCTGACCATCCACTTCATCCGGTGCATCCGCAGCACTTCTTCCACGATAACGATCCACCAAACCTTCTTTTTCCTCAACAAGAACTTCAATGACCCTACCAATCTTTTCCTGATTCTTTTCTTTTGAAATCTCTTCCTGCACCGCCATCAATCTAGCCAAACGCTCATTTTGAATCTCTTCATCAATCTGACCATCTATATCATAAGCAGGCGTATCTTCTTCCTTCGAATATGTGAAAGCACCCATACGATCCCATTTGATTTCCTTAATGAAATCCACAAGTTCTTCAAACTCTTCTTCCGTTTCTGTAGGGAAACCAACAATCATAGTTGTACGCAAAGTCGCATTTGGAAACATTGTATGAATCTTATCCACAACCTTTAATACATCCTCTTTGGGTCCTCTACGATTCATTAATTTCAACAAACGATTGTTCGCATGCTGCATAGGAATATCAAAATAAGGAACGATCTTCTCACTCTCACTCATGGCCTGCAATACATCATCCACAATTTCATCCGGATACATATACAAAACACGAATCCAATGAAGACCTTCTACTTTAGATACTTGACGCAATAATTCAGGAAGCATCAACTTCCCATAATTATCCAAACCATACTTCGTTGTATCTTGCGCTATTAAAGTTAATTCCTTCACTCCAACACTTGCCAGATAGTTGACTTCTTCCATGATATCCTCAATTGTACGAGACTTTTGATCTCCACGAATCAAAGGAATTGCACAATACGCACAACGATTCGAACAACCATCACTAATCTTTACATAGGCCTGCCAAGGATTTCCCGTAATCACACGTTCTGCCTTATCTAACAATGTATCTGAACCTAAAAGCTTCTGTAGCTGACTTGCCAAAGTATCATACTCACGAATTGGGATAACCGCATCAATTTCAGGAATCTCTTCCCTTAATGTATCTGTATATCTTTGTGCCAAACAACCACACACAATCAACTTCTCTAAGTTTCTCTCTTTATACTTCGCCATCTTGAAAATCGTATTGATACTCTCCTCTTTGGCACTCTCAATAAAACCACAAGTATTCACAATAATAGCCTGTGCATCCTTAGGATTGGCCACAATTTCATGACCACCCCTCTTGATCATACCCATGATCTGTTCAGAATCCACTAAGTTTTTACAACATCCCAATGATACAAAACCTATTTTCATTCTTCATCTTCTCCTTTTCGATGATAAATCATACGACCTTCTAACGCAAAAACACGAGGGCCAAAATGACCTGGCTGCGTTGTATCTAAACTCTGCTTCATCATATACATACGCGCATCTAGATTATCTAATAAAGTTAACACTTCTGCTTCTGGAATCATAGGAAGAACAGGAGATCCAAACTCCATCTTTCCATGATGTGCCAAAACCATATGCTTCAACAATAAAACACACTCTTTATCGTTTACACCCAGCTTTTCAGCCACACGATCCAAACGATTATTCATAATACTAATGTGCCCCAACAAATTCCCCTCATTTGTATATTCAGGAAGAACTGGACCACTCAACTCATCAATCTTTCCAACATCATGCATCAAGATACCCGCAATCAATAATCCCTTATCCAAGAATGGATATTGACGACAAATATCTAGTCCTACACGCGCCATACTAATGGAATGATAGGCAAGTCCTCCCACAAAATTATGGTGATTTCTTGTGGCAGCCGGATATGTATAGAATAAATCCTTCGTTTCTTCTAATACTTCTTCAACCACACAATATAGATTTGAGTCCGTGATCTCATTCATCAAAGTCTTTACTTCCTCTTCCATTTCCGTACGAGACATAGGCGCTAATCTTACATAATCCGAAATATCTTCGCCTTCTAAGACCACCATTTTTCTCACTCTTAGCTGAACGGCATTTCTATGAATGATCGAATCTCCAAATACCTCAACAATCTGACCCGCCTTATACTGCTCAATCTGCTCATTCGTTAAATTCCAGAATTTCGCATCCAATACACCCGTTGCATCCTCTAAAATCAAAGACAAATAAGGCGTATCCTTCACGGTTTTTCCCTTGTCACACTTTGAAATCAAACACTTAATATTTACTTTTTGTTCCTGAGTAATCTCATTAATTCTCATTCACTTTCCCCTTCCAAAACCTCTTTTATAGCTGATATATTAAATCCTTTACGAACACAATACGTCTGAATCTTCTGATTACGCTTAGGCTGATCAAACGTCGCATATAAACGCTTCGCTTTCGCAATCGTTCTTTGTAGCGCCTCATCATCATTTTCATTCAATTCAATCGACTCCGACACTTGTTTCGCCAATTCAAACGAATATCCCTTCGTCACTAACTTATTCATTAACGTCTGCCTTTGCATGCGACTCGATTGCTCTTTTAACGAATGCGCTAAACGACGAGCCAATTTGATCGCATTACTACGCTCTGTTTCCACATCCAAACTTGCCAAAGCATCCTCAATTACATCATCCGCGATGCCCGCTCTTTTTAGCTTTTGACAAATCTGCATTTTAGGCTGACCATACGAATGCCAAGCCTGCGCCTTATCAAAGGCATACTCCTTATCGTCAATCCAATGACGTTCCATAAATTCATGAATAATATCCAAAGCCTGATCTTCATCTAGGCCCAAATATTTCTTTCCATATTGCACCATTTGATACGACGTATAATCATTTGAGAAAACACGCTTCTTCATTAACTCAAACGCCTTATAGAATAACTGCATATCCAAATAGTTGTCAATCAAATATGCATCTAACATTGTATCCTTTGTGATCTTTAAGTCAAAGAAATCATCCGTTGGAATCATTATTTTGACTGGCTCATTATCGCAATCACGCATCACAGTTAAACGAACAAAATCATCCACCATACGAATGCGCTCCACATGATAGGCACGCTTATAATCATCAATCGCCTGATTATAAACACTCAAAGCCTTATGTGCAAACATACTCTCTGTATAAGGCGCTGTTTTAGAAATACAATACGCTCTTAATGCATCTCTTTCTTCTTTTGATTTACTAAAGAAAATATCCCACTTTTGACTTAGCTCATTGGCATCATCAAAATAATATCCAGACTTGCCTTCATCCACCAAATCCTTCAACACCTCATCACGACGGCCAAACACCAATAGGCCACTCGCTAAAGCCTCAATATATGTCATCCCTTGTGTTTCCGATAAACTAGCGGATACAAAACAATCGAAAGCCGCATAATAATAGGCAATATTTTCCTTAGGAATCTTACCCGTAAAATGCACACGATCCGAAACATTATACTTCTTAGCCAAATCCTGGTAATACTCCATATCCGTACCACCACCCACAATGACTAAGTGTAAATGTGGATCTGCATTCTTACTAATCGCCTCAATCGGAATTTCGATTGCCTTCTCTTTGGCAATACGCCCTACAAAGACCACAATATGATCTTCACTTGTAAAACCTAACTCTTTCCGAATACTTTGAACTCTATTTTCATCTAAATTTTTACGATCATACTCCGACAAATCCAAACCTGTCGGAACAATATAAATAGGTGCTATTACACCATACTGCAATAAAGCCTGCTTCGTCTTTTCACTTGGCGCAATCACTGCTTGCGAACCATTGGCCATGACACGAGAAAAAGTACGAATCACACTCTTCCCTAATTTTTCAACCGAATCAAAATCAAGCGGATTAAAATAATGCGTATAATCCTCATACATCGTATGATACGTGTATACAATAGGAATGTGCAAAGCCTTCGCCATCTGACGACCAAACATACCTACACCCGCTTCCGTCTGAATATGAATGACATCCAAGTCCATTCTTTCAATGTAGGCATCCGCACTAAACTGTAGTGGACTCGACATCTTATAACCATAAAACTTCTTGATTTCCAGACCCGGCAAGCGAAGAATATGACCATCCTCATCTTCCACAATCTTTGTCCCCTTATGATTCGTAATAATAAATACCGTATTCCCCAGCTCTTCTAAAGCGTGTTTAAGGGTTGCCACACTTGAAACAACCCCATTAATATCCGGTAAATATGCATCTGTAAATAGTCCGATTCGCATATACTACATCCCTTCTAAATGGATCTTACTTTCTTTTCTCTCATAATGATTCTTCACAAGCACAAATAAAATTCCACCTATAATCAACACTATGTGATACGTAGAAAAACGCCACAATACTAAAACGGCACCCGTTAAATTTTTCATCATGCCACTAAACAACAATGAAAAGACAACTTCCGTACCCCCACTTGCCCCGGGAATTGGAATAAAACTATTGGCCATCGTCACAAAACTAGATAGGGCCATGACATCAATCAATTCATTCATATTCAACGGAATATGTAGGGCTAGCGCAATCACAAAAGGTAAAGAATAATAGAGTGATAAACGCACCACATTAATACATACACAAAGAAAAATGCTCTTCTTATCTTTGGCTAGTACTTTGATTTCACGAGTAAAACTCGTGACTTGTAGAGTCCAAGAATCCAATGTCTTTTCTGGATTCTTTAAAATATGCAGTTTCGACAATACCTTAACTAAAATACGCGAAAGCTTGATATAAATACTAGGAAATAACGCAATCGTATATAACGCTACAACAACCACTGCATTGATGATATAGCCCAACAATATAATATTGAACCATGCGGATTGAGCACTATAATACGCAAAACGCAAAAGAAACAGAATCGAAACATAAATCATCATTGTCGTCTGATAAATAATGAAATCAGCCCACAACAAGCTGGCTCCATCACTCACCTTGATTCCTTGCTTCTTCATAATGTAGGCCTGAACAAACTGTCCACCCGTACTACTCGGAGTAATCCCCGAAAAGAAAGAACCAATAAAGGCCACTAGAATCCCTTTACCTGGCGTATAATGATCCGTATACTTTCTACCTAATACGTAGTATACAAATCCCCAGACCGCCGTAAAAAGAACACCCCACAATAAGACTATGACAAGGCTTAACAGATTCATTTGTGAAATGCACTTTAAAACCTGATGAAAATTATCCTTTAGCGCAAACCACAGGGCAAATCCCGTTAAAGAAAGAATAAGTAACAGATTTAGTGCGTACTTCTGTTTTTTCATAAAAACCTCTATTTTTTCTTGTTTAATAATTCCTCTTGTTTATCCTTATAAGCACTCAAATAGAATTCTCTCCACATATTCAATACATGTTCTTTCGAATAGAATTCACTCAATAAACGACTCTCATTTTGATACTTCGCATATACATCTGAATCATTTTTCAATTTTAACAGACAATTTTTAAAACCCTCATTATCATCGGCATGCATATAACGATCAAATAAGATATCTTTATATAAATCCAAATCACGAAGCACCAATGGAACATGTAAGTTCACCGCTTCTAAAATCGTCATTGGAAATAATTCATTATAGCTTGGCACAAAAAGCACATTCGCCATATTATACAGATCCACCATTTCTTCTCTAGGAACAATCCCTAAGAATTTACAGTTTTCAGGTGGATTTTCCTGTAACTTCTTCAATTCCTCATATCCATCGGTAATACGCCCAAAAGAAAAGCCTCCAGCCCATACGAATTGGACGTCCGGCATTTGTTTGGCAACATTTACAAAATCAAGTACACCCTTACGCGTTTGTACCTGTCCTGCACCCAATACCACAAAAGCATCCTTGTCTACGCCACACTTTTTGCGAATGGCAGCACACGCCTCATCGGATTTACGATAAAATTTTTCCTTAGATACATAGTTAGGAATATAGTAAATTCTTTCTCGATCAATCCCATATGCGACTAATGCATCAATAAAACTTGGATTTACAACGACCAAGCGATCCGCACTCTTATAGAATTGAATCAAATAAGAACGAAATACATTCAACAGGGGTGCTGGAATTTTTAAGCTGCCCTCTAAAGTATCCGGTAAAAAGTGACAATAGGCAATGTTAGCGGCTCTGTGATTTTGCATCTTCACATAGAAAGTAGGATCCACCGTATGGAAATGTTGAATATCTGGCGTTTTGATCCAGTTGTTGATACCCACTTCAAAGATATCGCTAGCCCCTTCTTTAATTAGATTAACCTGTTCCTCGTAGGCACTACCCACACCTTGGCCATCCACTTTATCTGCACTTGAATACATTATAATTCGTATTTTATCTTCCATAAAAACTACACTTCTTTCATCCATATTATTATATCGCAACAACTATTTGTATGTCCAACTTTCAAAAAAGCAAATGAAAAGCCCCTTTAGCGGGGCTTCTCAAGAAAGTTTTAAGAAAGGGAATTTGATTATGAAGTGAGCCACTATCTTTGGCTCAACAGTATATTACTAAAGAATAAAGTGATAGGTATAGTTATATTATGTGAAATTATGTGTATAATTGACATATTTATTATTGTTTTTAGTTAAAATTAAATTGTATTAAACTAAAATATACAAATCTTTACTTTTCTTCGTACAAATCAATCTTCTTTAATACACTTTTCTTTCCATTTCTATGAGATATAAATCCTAAAATAGTAAATAAACCCGATAAAATCAAACCAATCAAAGCAATCCATTTAGCTACATTACGTACGCTCATCGGAATATTAGGAAACATTGGATCTGTCATCCCTGACCATCCCCAGTATGTTACGGCAGCAAAAGCAAGTGTAAGAATAAAGGCATTTCTGACCATTCTTCCCACTTTTAATACCATTTCATTTTCTCTTTGAATGACTTCTGCAAGATGATCTCTTTCTTTGCGGCTCAAGCTCATAATTAACGCTCCTTTCAAATATACATATATTATAAGAAAAAAAGACAGGCCTAACAAGTTAAGCCCGCCTTTAATTGTCTTAAGTGATTATCCTAAGAATCCAATAACAGATCCTACGAATCCGATAACTACGAACAATAACAATACTTTAATTGGAGTAATGTTTTTCTTAGCCATCAACCACCAAGCAAACAATACGAATAACATTGTTAAGATCTTAGGGAAAGCTCCATCTAATTTAGATCCTAATGTTACGTCTGTTAATTCACCAGTTGCTGCATCATAAGATTGTGCAATTACTAAGTTAGTTGAAATTGATACCCAAGAAGCTGCCATCGCACCAACGATAACTTGTCCCATAACCAATACGGATTCACGGAACGCAGTAGCTTTTTGTCCTACTAACAATTCAACAGCACTACCACCTAATTCATAACCTTTGAAGTATACGAATTTTTGGAACCAAATTGAAGTTGCGTTCCATACGACGATATAGAATAAAGGTCCTAAAGGTGATCCACCTTCTGCAAAACCTAATGCGATACCTAATAAGATAGGAATGTAAGTACCAACGATCAATGAGTCACCAATACCTGCCAAAGGTCCCATTAGACCTGCACGGATACCGTTGATCATTTCATCATCGATTCCCTCAGCTCCGTTTGCACGAGCTTCTTCCAAACCAGCTGTGATACCAACTACGATAGATCCAATCTGAGGTTCAGTATTGAAGAATGGGTAGTAAGTTGTCATTTTTTCACATTGTTCTTCGTGAGAAGGGTATAATTCCTTAATAATTGGAAGCATTGACCACATGTAACCAAATGTCTGCATGTGTTCGTGTGAGAAACATGTTAAGTTTCCATACCACCAACGCCAGAAAGAACTATTTAATGTTTTCTTAGAAATCTTTTTCATAATTAAATGTCCTCCTCGTCATCATAGTCTGCAGATGCACCACCAACAGCACCTGTAGCTTTCATCATTGTCATTTGGTAGTTAATCAATGCGAATACACCACCAACAACTGTAGCAGCAATTAATGTTAATCCCATAGAAGCAGCTAAAGCGAATCCGAACATGAAGTAAATCAAGTCAGAAGTCTTAGATACTACTGATTTTAACAAGATACCAATACCTACTGCAGGAAGTACTGCTCCTACTGATAAGATGGCTTTTACATACCATACTTCAGTATTTAAGCTCTGGAACAATTCAGCTACGGCTCCAGATCCATAGTAGCAAAGTAAAGTAACTGGCAAGAATGATAATACAAAGTGTGAAATTAGTGGGAGAACAACATCAACTTTTCCTAAACAATCTAAGTTTCCTTTATCCAATTGAGCCCAGCCCCAGTGTTGCCAAATAAGGTTCATCATAGCTGTTCCGTAGAATAAAGTAATACCGATTACACCAGTCATGGCTGAGATACTAGATGCTAAACCTTGAGCATCACTTCCTCCAAAATCCATACCAGCGGCTTTTGCTCCAACATAAGCCAATGGAATACCAATGTAACTTACGGCACGTAAGTCAGATGCGACTGTTCCACCAGGTGTAACCAATGCGATCCACATTACCTGCATTGGAATACCAATTTGAATACATCCAGATACATCACCTAGGATCAAACCTACGAATAATGATGCAACCAAAGGACGGTTCAAAGTGTAGTTACCTACTGTTGTAACTAAGCAAGCGATAGTACTAGCTGCTGTACAACTCATAAGTCCGATTAAAATTGCTTGTAACCAACTCATTATAAATCTCTCCTTTTTCTTTTATTTATCTCAATCTGTTTACTATTCCCACTATTAGTAACCAAATTTAGATCTAAATTTGTCCCAAGTACCGATTGCAGTTTCTTTTAATAACGCAAACAATACTGTGTAACCAGCGTTTGTCAAAGCTTCACATGCGTCAGCTTCTTCTTGAGTAATTGACTGGTTTTGACCTAATTTTGTAGCTCCTGGACGATCATTACATGGTCCGATAACTACGGTTTTAACATCGTTAGGTACGAATCCATCGTCTACTAACAATTCTTTCATATCCACTGGGTTTTTAGTGATTAAGAAATATTTTTTAGGCTTAACTAGCAATTTGGTGACTTTGCTATAATTTTGCGTTTTATCACTTATGCGAATAACCATTCGTTCTTCAAATCCTTTAAACGAGTGATCTTATAGATATTTTTCAATCTAAGTAGTACGT
>NZ_VUMR01000057.1 GCF_009696075.1 Holdemanella porci
GCACAAGAATCTACAATATCCAGGACAGTCATGTTCAATATCTCATTCTATTTTTAATGTGATTGGTTCCTTATCAAATCAAATTCGAGATGTTTTACCTGTCCTATAAATATACTAGCATCACATCATAAATAACAGAATATCCACAACTTGGTGATCTTCTTTGTAAAATCGCAAGATCTACTTGTTTTTCTTTCGCTATATTCAGAGCAATTTCTGCCCCTTTGATAAACTGTTTTGTACAATCATTTCCCTCTTTATCCAAAATTATATCTCCTACTTTTTCACAAGGAATACGAGGACAACAAAGTCCTCCAAGCATCTCTGGACATACTGGAATCACTTCATGATCTTTTAAAAACTCAACAATTTTTTTATTTAAATTGTTTTTTCCGTTATACTTACAGTTATATCCTAATAAACATGCACTAACAAGAATTCTCATCAGTCAACTAATTCATCATACAACAAAGAGTATGTTTTAGCACTTTGTTGCCATGACACATCTGTATTCAATGCATTTCTTTGTAACATTTTCCAATCCTCTTTACGATTGTAATAAACGTCACAAGCATAATATAAAGTATGAATCAATTCATTCGAATCGTAGTTTTCAAAACTAAATCCATTTCCTGATTTTTCATATTCATTGTATGCATCAACCGTATCTTTTAAACCACCAGTTTCACGGACAAGAGGTAAAGTACCATAACGCATTGAACACAATTGCGAAATTCCACATGGTTCAAATAAACTAGGCATCAAGAACAAATCACTTGCTGCATAGATACGGTGTGCCAAGCTTTCATTGTATCCATAATAGAAACAAATCTTTCCTTTATTTCCATTTTCAAGTTCACGGAACTTGTTTTCAATTTGACTTTCACCACTACCCAAAATAACCAATTGGATTGGAGCAGCACATAATGCGTCTAATTGTTCCATCAATAGATAGAATCCTTTTTGCCAAGTCAAACGAGAAACGACACCTACCATCATAACATCAGGATTTTTTTCTAATCCAAGTTCTTCTTGTAGAGCAATTTTTGCCTTATTCTTTTGAGTCGCAATATTCACTTTATTAAAGTGATATGGAATTTCTGGATCTGTGTTAGGGTTCCATAACTCGATATCAATACCATTTACAATACCCCATAGATCATATTTACGCATATTCAATACAGCTTCTAAGTGTTCACCATATTGAGGCGATAAAATTTCTTGTGCATAAGTTGGTGATACAGTTGTAACTTTATCCGCATACAAAATACCAGACTTCATAAATGAAATTCCACCATCAAAACGTACATTGCCATTGTCTAACAAATAGTATGGTAATCCTAAACAACTATCTAACATTTCAGGACCGAAATTTCCTTGATAAGCCATGTTGTGGATTGTATACACAAAACGAATTGCACGATATCTAGGATCTGCATCGTGAGTTTCTTTAACCATACAAGGAATCATACCTGTATGCCAATCGTGGCAATGGATAATATTTGGCCAGTAATTCAACTGGTTCAACATTTCAATAACAGCCTTTTGGAAATAACCAAAACGCTCACCATCATCTTTATAACCGTATAATGAATCTCTTTCAAAGTAACCTTGATGTTGAATGAAGAAGAAACATACTTTATCTACTACTTTTGAGAATACACGTACGGGTACTTCATGATAATTAATTGAAACTGAATATTCACAATCAAAATGAAGTTCATTATAGTATTTATCACTAATTTTCTTATATAAAGGCATGACAACCTTTACTTCATGTCCTCTTTCAGTAAGTGCCTTTGGTAAAGAACCAATTACATCGGCAAGTCCACCTGTCTTAATGAATGGTAATCCTTCCCCAGCAACCATCAAAATTGATGCCATTAAACGTTCTCCCTTCTACCAATATACAAAGGTTGTTCTTCTAACCCTGCTAAATCTTTTTTCTTTGCGATTCTAGAATGTTTATCTACAATCACATTCTTTAAGTGAGCACCATCTGCAATTTCTACATCTGGCATAATGATGCAATTTTCGATCAATGCATCTTTTCCAATTTTACACGAACGACCAACAATAGAATTCTTAACTACACCACTAATTTCACAACCATTCGAAATCAATGAACCTGTTGCAGTACCACCATTCAAATAAATGGCTGGAGCTGAATCGCTTGTACGAGTATATACAGGCCATTCTGGATCTGCGATATCTTTCATTTTTTCTTCCGTTAAGAATTGCATATTACTTTCATAATATGATTTCAAATCATTAATTACATAAATGTGTCCACGATAATTCAATCCACGGATATCCATATCTACACATTTATCATTTAAGATATCTTTAAACCAATACATTGAACTTGTTTCTTGTGCTTCTTCAACTAATGTTTTAAAAATTTCTTTTGACATGATGTAAGTCTGTAAAGATAAATATCTAGATTTATAGTTACATAAGTTTTGAGCAATACTTAATACACCACGTTGTTTATTCATTTGAAGTACATCACATCCAATGTAGTTTTCTTTTGCGTTATCTACATGTTGATACAACACTGATACTTCAGCACCACTTTCGACGTGTTGTTTCAACAATTCCTCATAATTTCCTTTATAAAGCATATTAACTGGAGCAATCACAACATAATCATTTTGGTTTTCCATAACTGCATGAATATTTTCAGCATAACATGAAATATCTGTAGTAAAACGTGAAGTTCCACCATCTGTATATACAGGCACTAACGATAAGTGTCCATGTTTAGAGTTGATATTATAGTGACGACCTGTACCAACATGATCAATTAAAGAACGAGGATTTCCATTTACATAAATTTGAATATCATCAATACCTGAATTTGACATATTTGAAATCGCAAAGTCAACTAAACGATAACGTCCTAAAAAGCTGAATGCAGCAATTGGACGATATTTTTGCATACCTTCTACATATACAGAAGAATCGTTGTAAGTAATTATTCCTAAAGCGTTACACATAATTATTCACCCTTCTTTACTCTTTTTGAAATCAATACGATTTCTTCACTGTCTGGACTACCCACAACAGCACCATCATCAATCTTCACACCATCCGCAACAATTGCACGATAGATTTTTGCACCTTTACCAACTTTTACATTTGGCATTAATACAGCTTGAGATACAAATGCACCTTCACCAATGTCAACATTGTTAAATAATACGGAATCCACTGCATGTCCTCGAATTATAGCACCTTGGTTGATGTAGCAATGTTCAACTTTTCCAGTTGGACCTACATAGTGAGGTAAAGTTGGAATATCTTCTGTATAGATTTTCCAGTTTGGATCATCCAAATTCAATTCATTGTTTTTGTTCAACAAGTCCATATTTGCTTCCCACAATGAATCAATTGTTCCAACATCTTTCCAATAACCTTCAAACTTGTAAGCATATAAACGTTTGTTAGCATTTAAAAAGTTAGGGATAATATCTTTACCAAAGTCATGGTGACTACCTTCTGCAGTCATATCCGAAATCAATTCTTTACGTAATTGTTTCCAATTAAAGATATAAATACCCATACTAGCTAAATTGCTCTTTGGATGTTCTGGCTTTTCTTCGAATTCAACAATTCTTCCTTCATCATCTGTATTCATAATACCGAAACGGCTAGCTTCCTTCATTGGCACTGGAAGTACCGCAATTGTACAATCGGCATTATTTGCCTTGTGACAAGATAACATATCCGCATAATCCATCTTATAGATGTGGTCACCTGAAAGAATCAAAACGTATTCAGGATCAAACTTATCAATAAAGTCAATGTTTTGTGTGATGGCATCTGCTGTTCCTTGATAAACGTCAAATTTTGTACCATCTTTTTCACGTGGTGGTAAAACATAAACACCACTTCCACGTGCATCAAGTCCCCATCTTTGTCCAGCACCAGCGTACGCATTTAATTCTACAGATTCGTACTGAGTTAAAACACCTACAACATTGATATCTGAATTCGCACAGTTACTTAGCGGGAAATCAATAATACGATATTTTCCTCCGAAATAAACAGCCGGTTTCGCATTCTTTTTAGTTAGTTCCAAAAGACGTGTTCCACGGCCCCCCGCTAAAATCATGGCGAGCATATTATTCTGTTTCATAATCATCCTCCTAATAATACTCTTTATATAACTAAAGTATATCACTTTTTTAAATAAAATCTACTTGTTCCCTTAAATTTGTATGCGTTTTCAAAATACTACAAAAAAAAACAAATCATTCTCTGACTTGTCTTTGCAAAGCATAAATTGATTCGTTTTGATTTGCGATATAAGATATAGCACATACGATAAAAAAGAAGGGAAAATATTGATATCCAAAAACTTCCATGCCTATCGCAATAGGCGCTAAAAATGTATTTGTGGCAGCTCCAAAAACACTGCAATATCCTAATGCTGCTACAAATAAAGGATTTAAACCAAATACAGGTGCAATTATAACCCCAAGACTCGATCCAATCGCAAATAATGGCGTAACCTCACCACCTTGGAATCCTGCAGATAAAGTTAAAATCGTTAAGACAAGCTTTAGGATCCAGTCATATCCATAAATCTTTTCCGATGTAAAAGATGCTACAATCAAGTTTTCACCCACACCTGAATAACGACATTGACCAAACATAAACAACAAAAGTGCCACGAGAACACCCATCACAAAAATACGTTTATAGGGATTTGTGATTTTATTTGTGACAAAAGCTTTTGTGTGTTTCAAAAAGAACGCAAATAAGCCGCCTATCATGCCAAATAAAATACCTAACACCAATAATTTTATGGATAAATCCATATTTAGCTCAGCAACATTTCCTATCTTAAAAGTACTCTTGTGTAATCCAAACAAGCTAGAAACATAAGCTGCCGTAAAACCAGCCGGAATTGCACAAGACATAGCTCGATATTTCAAAGTTCCAGCCACTAAAACTTCTAAGGCAAAGAAAATAGCCGTAATTGGCGTACCAAATAATCCGGCAAAACCAGCTGCCATACCTGCAACCATAAAGATAACACCACTGTTTTTAAAGCGGAAATACTTACCAAAATAATGCGATACGGTAGCTCCAATCTGCATTGCAACACCTTCTCTACCCGCACTACCACCAAAGAAGTGGGTAATCCATGTGGATATCACCATAAATGGAGCCATACGTAGTGGAATCCAATCACTCTTTCCTTGATCAACCTCAAAAACAAGTCCCATACCTTTTCTAGATATTCTTCCCCAATGCTCAAATAAGAACACAATAGCTAATCCTGCAAAAGGAAGTCCAAGCAACATAATGCATCCCATATGCTCTCTAAAATTCAAGATCCATTCTAATCCTTTACCAAAAATGACTTCACATATCGCAACAATAGCACCAATAAAAATACCACAAAAACACTTTAAAACAATTTCATCATAAACTTTAAACGATTCTCTCAACTTTTCTTTATACATATGATTATTATAGAAAAACAGATTGTTTATTTCAACAATCTGTCATAATTTTACATTTTAATCTGTCATTTAATTTTACATTTTAATTACAATTCTATTTCATTTTTCCACAAGCCATGCAAGTTACAATACTCATACACAGTTACTTTACCTGTTCGTCCTTTCAAATCAAAAACATATTCTGGTTTCATTCCTGGGACTAGACCTGCACGATCCACAGTTCCATCACTATATTCCACCCAAATATTCGTGATATAGTGTGCCTCTGACATAGGATGTTCAACACTTCCAACTACAACTTTAATTTTATTATCTTCTACACTTACTTGTGGAACGTGTTTTTCTTGTGCTGCATCTACTTCACCAGCTTTTAATTCACGATATCCACTAGGAACTACATCCATCAACAATCCTTCAACAACGCTACCAGTTTCTAAATTCTTATAGATTTTCATAAGTATTCCTCCTGTTCTTCTATTGACATTATGACACGCATCATTAAAATAATCTATTGATATGCTCATAAAAAATTTAAACGAAAACTACATGCAATATACAACAACTTCTCAAGAGATTTTTGAGACTTTTTATATTTCAAAAACCCATAAAAAACATTTAAAAATAGATGAAAACAATAAAATTATCTACTTTACCTATCCTGAAAAAGAAGTTGAAATCAACTATGAGCCTGTAAACATTTTATATGAAGATGCTTTTTTAATAGCAGCCTTTAAACCTCCATTTCTATTAGTACATAATGATGGAAACAGCCAAGATACTTTACAAGCCCGTATTAACGGATATCTGCAATTAAATGGAAACAAATATCCGGCTCAAGCTATTCATCGTATTGATTATGAAACGAGTGGTTTAGTCTTATTTTGTAAGCATCCATTCTTCCAGGCATATTGTGACAAAAACATGGAAGAGCATCACATTAAAAAAGACTATATTGCCTTAGTTCAAGGTCATACAAATTACAAAAACAAAAAGATTGTTTCAAATATCGCAAGAGATCGTCATAATGCCAAGAAAATGATTATCCATCCAAATGGAAAAGAAAGTATTTCAATATTTAACACACTTAAAAACTATAAAGATTATTCGCTGATTCAAGTATCGATTCTAACAGGAAGAAAACATCAAATCCGGGTTCAATGTGCTTCTTTGAAGCATCCCATTTTAAACGATTCCTTATATGGAGGTAAAAGAATTGACAATACGGGACTCTTACTTCAAAGTCATCATATTCAATTTAATGACATTGATGTAATTTGTCCTCAAGAAAAAAGATTTATTAGAAAATAAAAAATTGTATATCCTTTCAGATAAGCGATCCAGACACCTATTGATAAACAGGATAAATACGGAAGGATATGCTTTTTTTTATATAAAATCCACAAAAAGCCAAGTAAAACACTTATATATAAAGCTATGAGCATTCTTTCTATTCCTAAATAAAAGCCAAAAAAAGTTAAAAAACATACATCGGCACTGCCTATCCATTCAGTTCTAATAATTTTAATGGTTCCACTGACCAAAAGAAAAACAAGACTTGTACATACTCGATTGAATAATGGCACATAATTAGAACAAAAACATACAAGAAGTATAGATGGAAAAATCCAGTACTTTTCAATATACATTGTTACATAGTCTTTTTTCGCCAAAAAGTATAAAAAGAATACAACATACAAAGTCGATAATTGAAATGGTTTGATTAGAAAAGTAATGATAAGCATAAAAAAAAGAGTCTTCATACTTTAAGTATAAAGACTCAATGTGAAAATATTATTAACAATTTGCAGTTTGTACAAAATCTGCATCATTCGGTTTCTTTTTGTATACGATTTTTAATAAGATTGGTGTAATAACCGTTGTGAAAACGACACACAATAATACTGGAGTCACAAAGACCTCAGGTAAAATACCTAATGCCATACCTTTATTTGCGACAATCAAGGCAACTTCTCCACGACTAATCATACCACATCCAATACGAATAGCTTGTGTAGGTGTATATTTACATACAATAGCACCTAAACCACATCCAATAATTTTTGTCAAAACGGCAACCACACATAATACAATAACTAACTCAATAAGTTTGGCATTCCATGTGATTGGAGAAAGTTTTAATCCAATACTCGCAAAGAATACAGGTGTAATCAACATATAAGATAATGTTGAAATACGTTTTGTGACATAATCACATTGTCTAGTACCCGAAAGAATCAAACCAGCCACAAAACTACCAGTGATATCTGCTACACCAAAAAAAGCTTCTGAACAAAAGGCCATGATCAATGCGAACGCAAATGATACGATTGAATATCTTTGTAGCCCACCACATGAATCATGTTCAAACCACCATGAAAATACTTTGTGTAAAATTACCCCAACAACAACGGCAAACACAAAGAATAGTAAAATTTTAAACATAACAACGCCGATATTCACTGAACTGTCAGCCATTCCTGTCACTAATGTCAAACAAACAATACCTAAAACATCATCAATTACAGCGGCTGCTAGAATCGCATTTCCACTTTCTGTAGACATACAACCCATTTCTTTCAATGTTTCTACCGTAATACCAACACTTGTGGCTGTTAAAATAACACCTAAGAATAGGTTGTGTAACCAAGCGTCTGGTCCAACATTATAGAATCCACCAACCACATATCCAACAGCTAATGGAACTAATACACCTAGTGTCGCAATAATAAAAGCTTTTAACCCAGCCCTTTTTAAATCTGTAATGCTTGTTTCAAGACCGGCTTCAAACATTAAGACAATAACACCAATTTCTGACAAAGATTCAATCAACTTACTAGGCTCAACTATATTTAACACCGCAGGCCCTAAAACAATACCTGCGATCAATGCACCTACTACAGATGGCATACGTAAACGACGAGAAAAAAGTCCAAAGGCTTTTGTCATTAATAAAATTAAGGCAATATCTAATAGATATCGATATTCTTGCATATTCATACCTCCTACTATGCTCTTGGAATTTCAAACACAGTTTGTTGAAGTGGCAAATCTACATCATGAAACTCCAACCGATATGCCATCAATTGTATCGGCCTTTTCTTTCCATGATATCCATATTTGACGTCACCCAACAAAGGATGCTTTATATGCCCCATCAGGGCACGAATCTGATGAAATCTTCCTGTATGAAGTGTAATTGTACATATTGAATTCTCGCCATCATTTCTTTCAACATGCACATCCATCAATGCTTTTTGATAGCCCTTTAATTTTTTATCACTTACTTTCGCAATAGTATTTTCTTTGCGAATGTAATAACACATACTAAAATCTTTTTCTTTGAAAGTACCAGTAACATAGGCCCGATACATCTTCTGGATTTTACGATTTGCGATTGCTTCGTTTACTTTTCTTAAAGCATTCGCATTCTTTGCAGCAATCACTAGACCTGTCGTATTTCGATCCAGTCTATGACAAATACTTGGAGCAAAAGAATGTTCCTTATTTGGATCATACTCGTTTTTTTCCATTAAGTATGCTTGTACACGATTTACCAAACAATCTTGAGTTTTGCTTTGATCACTCTGTGACAATAAGCCACAGGGTTTATTCACAATCAAGATATTTTCATCTTCATAAATAACATCCAACTGTGATGATATATATTGCGTGTCTACTTGTTTCTCTTCTAAAACATCCGGAGGTAAAAATAATAAAATACTATCATTTTCCTGGATTTTCTGATCAAAAGTACAACGTTTACGATTCACTTTTATTTTCTTATTTCGAATCGCCTTATACATCATTGATTTGCCTAGTTTTGGAAATGTCTTCATCAAAAACTTATCCAGTCTTTGATTTGCATCATTTGAATTAATCTTTATCTCTTTCATAAATTAAATCCAAACTTTCCATTAAACTGTCCATAACCGGTACATTTACACTTTCTAAAGTTGCTCGATTTTGATGCCCAGTAGTCACCAAGATACATTTAGCACCAATATTTTTTGCAACTTCATAATCATGAACGCTATCTCCTACAAAATAAATTTCATCATCTAGGCTACAAGTTTGTTTAAACGCATGAGCTAATTCCACTTTACTTTTTGCATAGATATCATTGATTCCATATATCGAATCGAATAAATCATCTACATGCAAGGTTTCCATTTGTTTAAGAAGATAATCCATTTTACTTGCAGAAAGCACGGTTTGCGAAAAGCCTAGATTCTTTGCCTTATTCACAACATCCAATACATCTGAATGTAAATCACAAGCATAGCTTTTTTCTTGATAATCCTCCATATATTCGTGAGCCAACATGGAAAAAGGTATTTTGTCAAAATCAAAGCCTACCCTTTTGTAATAATCTTCTATTGGAAAAGTAAATACTTCACGATATTGACTTAGAGTATCCAGAGGTTTCAAATCATGACTGACTAAAAGACGGTTGATACAAGAAAAACATAAGTCAACATCATTTAATAATGTTCCATTCCAATCCCATACAATTTTTACCAAACAATTCACCCCGCACGGTATTATATCACTATTAGAAAAAAATAATAATATTTTATACTAATTAAAACTTTCACAAATATAGTTTTTACTATATAATATTGTATGAGTATATATGAGGAATTGAATTAGGAGGAAATATGAGAGGAATTTATAACTCGGTAACTGACCTTCGTCGTCAGGTCTTTACTGCCATCGCTTCAATGGCGTACTATGACAATACAGATTATTCTAAGCGTATGGAAGAAATCCCATATGAAATCTTACCTGGTACAAAAGCAAAATATCGTGATAGTATTTTTCTAGAACGTGCAATTATCGGGGAAAGATTACGTTTGGGTATGGGCTTGCCTGTTCGTGATATTACTGAATATACAAACATTTCAGATGGAATTGAAGAAAGTACAATTGCGAAAAAATATTATGATGATCCCCTTATCAATATTATTAAATTCGCATGTAATGCGTGTCCAGAAAAGAAAGTATTTGTAACAAACGCTTGTCAAGGATGTTTATCACACCAATGTACAGAAGTTTGTCCAAAGGATGCGATTCACATCATAAATGGTAAAAGCTGTATTGATCAAGAAAAATGTATTAAGTGTGGGCGTTGTATGGATGCATGTCCTTATCACGCAATCACTAAATTAGAACGTCCATGTGCTGCAAGCTGTGGAATGGACGCAATCAAATCCGATGCAGATGGAAAAGCAGAAATCGATTACGATAAATGCGTTAGCTGCGGAATGTGTCTAGTTAACTGTCCATTTGGAGCTATTGTAGATAAAGGACAAATTTTCCAAACAATCTATGCCATGAAAGAAGGCTATGAAGTCATTGCAGCTGTTGCCCCTGCTTTCGTTGGTCAATTTGGTCCAGCCGTAACGCCAGACAAAGTAAAAGCAGCATTAAAAGCTGTAGGATTTGCGGATGTTGTGGAAGTTGCGATTGGTGCTGACTTGTGTACAATTGAAGAAGCTGAAGACTTCTTAGATAAAGTTCCTGAAAAACAACCATTTATGGCTACAAGTTGCTGTCCTGCATGGTCTGTTATGGCGAAGAAAAACTTCCCTGACTTTGCACCATACATTTCAATGGCGTTAACTCCAATGGTATTAACGGGTCGTTTGATCAAAAAAGAAAAACCAAACGCTAAAGTTGTATTCATCGGTCCTTGTGCTGCTAAGAAATTGGAAGCAAGCCGTAAATCAATCCGTAGTGATATTGACTTCGTATTAACTTTTGAAGAAGTTATGGGTATGTTCAATGCGAAAGGTATCGCATTAGACCAAATCACTACTTCTGATCCATTAACAGAAGGAACAAATGCTGGTCGTGGATTTGCTGTCAGTGGTGGTGTTGCCAAAGCCGTTAAAGACTTGATTCAAAAAGAACATCCTGGAACAGAAGTAAAAGTTCAGGCTGCAGAAGGATTAAAGAACTGTAAGACAATGTTGATGATGGCTAAAGCTGGAAGACTAAACGGATACCTACTTGAAGGTATGGCTTGTCCTGGTGGATGTGTTGCCGGTGCTGGTACTTTACAACCAATCAACAAATCAAGTGCATTAGTTAAAAAATACGCTACTGAAAGCGATAAGAAAGAAGCAGATGAATCTGCATATGGAGATCGTCTTCACGAACTAAGTGAACATTAATCAAAGACGTCCTTAAAATGGACGTCTTTTTTTGATATAATCATGTTTAGAAATGAGGTATGAACATGCATCGTTATTCATATTATAAAACGGCTGCCTGTACTTTAAATGTTTCAATTGGAGATCCACAGGCAAATAAAGAAGAAATTTTAAAATGTATCCAAGAATTGGATTCAGATACACAACTTGTAGTATTTCCAGAACTATGTATTACAGGATATACATGTCAGGATTTATTCTATGAACATACATTATTAAATAGCGCAAAACAAGTCCTATTTGAAATTGTAGAAGAACTACCAGAAAACCTAGTTACAGTTTTAGGCTTACCTTTAGAAATCGAAAACAAGCTTTATAACTGTGCCGCCATTTGTTTCAACCATGATATTCTAGGTATTCAAGTAAAAACCTATATTCCAAGCTACAATGAATTCTATGAAACAAGGTGGTTCTCGAGTGCTAGTGAATTAAAAGAAAACACAACTTTTACATACAAAGATAAAAAGGTTCCCGTTTCAAATCATATTGTATTTAAAGATACTACAACATCGGCTTGTCTAGGTATTGAAGTCTGTGAAGATCTATGGGTGACAATTCCAGTAAGTTCAACACATGCATTAGCTGGAGCGAATGTATTATGTAATCTAAGTGCCTCCAATGAAATCATCTCAAAAGCAAATTACAGAAGAAATCTAGTCAAAGATCAAAGTGCTAAATGTTATGCGGGATACGTATATGCCAGTGCAGGACCTACAGAAAGTTCGAGTGACTTGGTTTTCTCAGGACACAATTTAATTTGTGAAAACGGGGCTATATTAAGTGAAACTAAAACAGAAAAAATCATTTATGGACAAATCGATTTAGACCATTTAAATCATGATCGCTTACACTATAAAACTAGTATGCAGGATTTATTCCATGTAAACTATACAACCGTGGAATTCACATCAAAACCCATCGAAGAAATTGAATTTGATCGCTATATCGATGCTTATCCTTTTGTTCCAAATAATCAAGATGAAAGAATTGTTCGCTGTTTAGAAATATTACATATTCAAGCACAAGGCTTGGCAACCCGCCTTTCAAAAATTCATTGTAAAGATGTTGTGATTGGAATTAGTGGAGGACTCGATTCTACTTTAGCTTTGCTTGTATGTCATGAAGCCTTTAAAATCAACAATTATGATTCAAAAGGAATTCATGCGATCACAATGCCTGGTTTTGGAACGACAAAACGTACTAAATCTAATGCGCAAATCTTAATGGACCTTCTTCATGTATCTAGTGAAGAAATTTCTATTGTGGATGGTGTAAACCAGCACTTTAAAGATATTCACCATGATCCAGAAGTTCATGATATTACGTATGAAAACTCTCAAGCTCGTGAAAGAACACAAATTCTTATGGATTTAAGCAATGCCTATAATGCGATTGTTGTTGGCACTGGAGACTTAAGTGAACTTGCTTTAGGATGGTGTACATATAATGGAGATCACATGAGTATGTATGCGGTAAACGCTAGTGTTCCTAAGACACTTGTTCGTTATATTGTTGAAAGTGTTGCATTAAAAGATGAAATATTACATGATGTATTGATGGATATTTGTGATACACCTGTATCCCCAGAGCTTTTACCTCCAGATAAAAATGGTAAGATTGCTCAGAAGACAGAAGAAGTATTAGGTTCTTATGATCTTCATGATTTCTTCTTATATCAAATGTTAAGACATCACGATGAGCCTAAGAAAATCTATGATTTAGCTTGTGTTGCATTTAAAGATTTAGAAAAGGAAACAATTAAAAAGGCCATCACAACATTCTATAATCGTTTCTTTACCCAACAATTTAAAAGAAACTGTATGCCAGATGGTGTTAAGGTTGGATCTATTTGTTTTTCACCTAGAGGTGATTGGAGAATGCCTAGCGACGCATCAAGAAATCTATGGACAAAACAAGTGGAGGAAATTGGCGCAATAAATTTGGATGGGGTTAGGTGAATTTGCTCTCCAAGAATTTAAGGGGCGGCATATACCCCAAAATGGTTTATAGCTGATATTGGGCTCAGACAACATTTAGTTGTCTGGGTCCATTTTT
>NZ_VUMR01000058.1 GCF_009696075.1 Holdemanella porci
TCAAACTGTTTCTTTTTATTTGCCATTTTCTTTTGCCTTCCTTTGTCTTTGAATCATCCTCTTTCTATTGTACCACTGGCGTAAATTTTCTCTTTTTGACTAGTCCTATTTATATGCTAACATCATATTTTTAGAATATGAGTGTAATTTTGTCTTGACAAAGGTCACTTCATAACAGGTGACAAAATGGCATCAACTAAAGAATATTTAGATTTTATAATGGGGCAATTATCAAATTTAGAAGAAATTACGTATCGAGCTATGATGAAAGAATATATCCTCTATTATCGAGGAAAAATTGTTGGTGGTATATATGATGGTCGATTACTTGTTAAGCCTGTAGAATCCGCAATTCATTATATGTCAAAAGTTCAATATGAATTACCATATGATGGAGCCAAAGAAATGTTGTTGGTAGAAGAAGTGCATAACCGGAAATTTTTGGAAGGTTTGTTTCAAGTGATGTATGATGAGCTTCCAAATCCAAAAAGGAAGAAATAAATTATGGATGAGTTATTATTTTCTAAGAAATATTATGTTAGAAAACTACAAAAGAATGATATTGATCAAATATATGGTCTTTGTAGTAAAAATCACTTATATTATCAATATTGTCCTCCTTATGTGACAAGAAAGAGTATTGAATCGGATATGATGACTCTTCCAGACAATATTGATATTAAAGATAAGTATTATGTGGGATATTTTAAGAACGAGAAGTTAATCGCAGTCCTTGATTTAATTGATGGATATCCCAAAAAGGATATTGTATTCATTGGATTCTTTATGATGGATATCAATATACAAAAGAATGGGATTGGAAGTGCAATAGTCAATGAACTTATTAAATATTTAACAACACTTGAATATAAGGAAGTTCGCTTAGGTTGGATAAATGGAAATCTTCAAGCTGAACACTTTTGGATTAAGAATGGCTTTTGTCCTATAAAAGAAGATCGTGTAGTACTTGCGAATCGAACTATTAAATAAATTCTTCACTGATTGATAGATATTTATCGGCATAGATACTTTCTTTTTCCCAGATGATGTCAAAGTCATGTTGTAACTTAAAATCATCTAAAGTAATTTCTTTGAGTTCTTTTGATTTTAATTCTTTTTCTACAGCTATCTTATATAGGAAAGAAATTCCGCAATCTTTTTTCAACAGATTCATGATGGTATGCATATTTTCTACTTGTGTATAATGTGTGAAATTTGAAATGTGTAAACCATGCGCAATTAAGCTTTGTTCAAGAATGTTTCTTGTTCCAGAACCTTCTTCACGCACTAAAAGATGTTCAGATACTAGGTCATGAATGGTATGGGGTTCTTTATTAAATTGATGGGATGTAACACAGACGGCAACATAGTCTTCAGTGCTATATTTTTTATGAGAATAGTTTTCTTTTGGATAATTTCCTTCGACAATAGCCATACTGATTTGTCCATGGTCAAGTAATTCGAGTAGATTAGATGTGTTGCCATAGTGAAGGTGGATGTTGATTTCTGGATGATTTTGAATAAAGTTTGCCAATTTATCTACAATCGCATATTCGCCGATGGTCATAGTTACTCCAATGGATAATGTTTCAATGTTGGATGTAATATTGTCGAGTTCATTCTTTAAAGCTTGTTCATTATTTTTCATTGTTAATAAATGTTTATATAGTATTTCGCCAGTAGAAGTTAGACTTAATTCTTTATTCTTATAATTGAATAGGATTGTATTGTATTGTTTTTCTAAAAAATGAATGTGTTGCGATACGGCAGGCTGTGTGATATTTAATTGTTTGGCGGCCGTTGTAAAATTTAATGTTTTGCATACAGTAAGAAATGTTTCAGTTCGATAATCTAGCATATGTACCTCTAATGATAAGAAAATATTATTATTCGATAGAATTATATAATTTTACCTTATTGTTGTATAGTGCTACAATTCTCTTCATGGAGGGAATTATTGAATGAATTTTATTAATAAATATGGAAAAGGCATTTTAATTTGTTTATTGATTGCGATTCCATCATGGATCATAGGAAAAATGTTTCCGGTTATTGGTGGGGCTGTTATCGCGATTCTTGCAGGTATGATTATTGCGATGTTTTGGAATGATAAAAAATCTTCAGAAGCCGGTATTAAATGGACTTCTAAAGTGATTTTACAAACAGCGGTTGTATTGCTTGGATTTGGGATGAATCTAGGTGTTATATTTGAAACAGGGAAACAGTCTTTACCTATCATTGTTTGTACAATTACTATATCTTTAGTACTTGCGTGGGTTATGAAAAAGGTTTTAAAAGTACCTTCAAATACTTCGATTCTTGTTGGTGTTGGTTCATCTATATGTGGTGGTTCTGCCATTGCGGCAACAGCCCCTGTTATTGATGCGGATGAAGATGAGATTGCCCAATCTATCGCAGTTATCTTTTTCTTTAATGTACTTGCAGCTATTTTCTTTCCTATTCTAGGAAAGGAGTTGGGTTTAGATACCATGCATGGGGATGCGTTTGGTATTTTTGCAGGAACAGCCATTAATGATACATCAAGTGTAACGGCAGCGGCTTCAACTTGGGATAGTATGTGGAATTTAGGTAGTGCCACATTAAATAAGGCGGTAACAGTAAAATTAACTCGTACACTTGCGATTATTCCAATTACACTAGGACTATCTTTTATTCGTGCTAAAAAAGAAAGACAAGCATCAAACTTTAGTTTGAAACGTGCCTTTCCAATGTTTATACTTTATTTTATTTTGGCAGCTATTTTTACAACGGTTTGTGTAAATCTTGGAGTAGACTCTAGTGTATTTGCACCACTTAAAGAATTATCAAAGTTTTTGATCATTATGGCTATGGTAGCTATTGGACTTAACAGCAATGTAATTCAGTTGATCAAAACGGGTGGAAAGCCAATTGCGGTTGGTGCAACATGTTGGTGTGGTATCACAATTGTAAGTTTAGTGATGCAGCATGTAATGCGTATTTGGTAAATTTTGAATTATAAAGAAAGCGTATCAATAAATTTTTGTGTGGCAATATTGGTTGCACGACTTGCATCCTGGACAAGAAGAATATCTCGTTCAGGATTTTTTATATTTGTATGAATTTCAAAAATATCAGAATCCTTAGAAATTAATTCTTTAGGATAGAATCCAATGCCAAGGTTGTGTTTGACTAATGGAAGTATTTGATCGGCAGTAGCCACTTCTAAATCGGTATGAAAAGGGATTTGGTGATTTAAAAATAAGTTTGAATAATAGGTATATGTACTTGTATTTTTGCCTAAAGTGATAAATGGATAATACGAGATTTGTTGAATGTCTAGAATCTGGTTGCTTAAGCTTTCATATTCTTTTCCGCCAATCAAGACTTCTTCAAAGCAGTAGAGTGAAGTTGCACGTAATGGCTTTTTGATAGTGATCGGACTTGTGACAATCGCAATATCGACAATTCCTTTTTCTAAGGCATCAACAGCTTGAATAGAGGAATGGTTGGATAATTTGATTTTGACTTGTGGATAGGCTTTGTGGAATTGTTCAAGTTTGGATAATAAAAAGATATTTAGAGCCGTTTCACTTACACCAATTGATATATGTCCATGTTCTAAGGTTTTATTTGAAAGAATTTCACTTTCTCCTTGGTAAAGTTGTTCAATGGCTATCGCAACATGTTCATAGAGTTGTTCACCTTCGGGTGTTAGGGTAATACCGGAATGAGAGCGTACTAAAAGCTTACATCCAAATTCACTTTCTATGTTGTTCATGGTTCTTGAGATGTTGGGTTGGTTGTTATGTAGGATTTGAGCGGCTTTTGAAAAGCTTTTATATTTAGCCACATAGTAAAAGATGCGGTAATAGTCTAGTGTCATGTTATAACCTCCATATAATTTTTATATAATGCATATTTAAAATATACATTTCACATATTTTATAGGTGTTAGTATAATACTTTTAGTCTGAGTAGGCAAGCCATCAAAACAGATACAAAAGGTGTGTTAAAGGAAGACCTCTTGTATCTGTTTGCCGAAAGGATTAGAAAAGAAGTGAGAATCATGCCAACGATTTTTCCTAGGGAAGAAAAGGCAGAGGCTTTGTTTGATATAATTGCCAAGGATCCTAGAGCTTGTAAACGATTAATGGACGCCTTTTATGAAGGTGTTGCCTGTGATGAGGATTCAAGCGTAGAAGAAGAAAGGGTACTTGTGGATAAACAAGTATTTACCAATGCACTATTTACTGCATACAAAAATAAAGATCTGTCGGCATTTTTAATGGCTGTATGCGGCAATAGTATGTTTGATTTATTAAGAAATGCATTTTTGATTCCATTGCGATTTAACGATAAGGGAAAAGAGAATCCGATTCTTTTAAGTGATGAGGATGGAAATATTATAGAAAGTGATATTCATATTCCTGAATCAAAAAAGCATATGTTTAAAAAGCTTGTAGAAAAAAATCGATACTTAGCGTATGGTTTTTTAGAACAGCATAGTTTTAAAGAGGATATGTCCATTCAAACTATTCAAAATGAATCGCATTTAGGTATCTTGGTTGTCCAAGAAATGCCTGAAGAGCTTCATGAAAAGTTAAGTGATGCACAAATTTATTCTGGCTTATGGGATTCTATGATGAAGCTAGAAGATTTGTTGTATAACGCATTCTTCTATTGCGGTGATTTTAAAGGAAAGTATTGTGTAGGTGTATTCTTACCATTTACACATTTTGAACATAATTTAGAGAAGAATATTGAAGTTTCAAATAGTATCTTATATGAATGTATACAAAAAATGCTGAACGATTAAGTTCAGTATTTTTATGTACAATATCGAAATGAGGGATCGGTTAAGATACGGGCAAATATAAGTCCCATTGGAAGGGCCAAAACGATCAATAAAGATTGAATGAACCAGTTAGCTCCAATAGACATGGTAGATGCAAGTTCGAGATTATAGATAGCTCGATACATATATAGGCCTGGGACCATAATCACAATGGATGGTACGGTTATCGCAATCCTAGGATATCCTGTATTTCCTTTGATCATAGAGGCAAGTAGTCCGGCTGTTAATGCACCAATAAAGGCCGCGGCTGCAGCGGGTAAAGATAAATCGACAAGTGTTAGTCGTAATGTGTTAGCGATGGCTCCAATGCATCCGGCACTGGCGGCTATTTTTTTTGAACTGTTAAACATAATGGAGAATCCAAAGACGCCTCCAAAACTTGTTAATAATCTTAATAGTAATTTGGTGGATGTTGAAATATGTAGTTTTACAAAATCAACAGGTTGAAGATGTAAGACTAAAGCGCAGATCCATGCAGTAAGTGTGGCAGCTAAAATAATGATAATGGCATAGGCAAGTCTTTCAAGACCAGAACGAAGATCTAATTTAGCTAAGTCAATACCGCTGGTAATGAAAGGAAAGCCTGGAATTATGAAAAGCATAGAACAGATGTATCCGGCTTCATGTTGTGTGGCTATGCCAAAATAGGTTTCTAAAAAAATAAATAACAAGGCATAGGCAAGGCAGGCCAAAGAAACGCTGGCTGCTACATTTAAGAATAAGGTGTAGTTGTGTTTGATCAGTTTCATTCGAAGTGTATTTCCAAGTCCCGCCCCCACAAAGGCACAAAGCATTTCAATGGGGCCTCCTCCAAGTAGAAAGGTAAAACAGCTACAGGCAAGAGCAGCAGCTAATCCTAGAATAATGGGGGAGTAGCTAGAGTGAATGCTTTCGATTTGATCTAATTGATTGTGAATCTCATTGCATGTACATGTTTTACATTCGTCTTTAAAGTGATAGACAAAGTCTTCCATACGAGCAAGTTTAGATGTATTGACACTTGTATTATGTAAAGACAAGGATTGGGCATGTGACTTAATTCCATCAATGCATGTGTAAGAAATATTTGTAAGTCCAATGTCGGCAATACATGTGATATTTAATTCACTAGCAATGGTGTTCATTGAACTTCTAACGCGCCAGGCTCCTGTACCACAGGCTAGAAGCATCAATCCTATTCTTCCTATAACGGAAGATTTTTCTGTAAGACTTGCATTTTCAATCTTAACTTTTGAATCTTTGTTTGTATATTCGTGCCATGGAATGTCCATATGGTTGTTCATAAGATCATCTCCTATATCATTTATATATAATACACATAGTATAAATATATATTCGATATTTAATTCCATGAATAGTATAGTCAAGAAAAAAAAGAAGTCAATTTCTTAATCGACTTCTTTATGAATCCATGTCATTAATACTTTAACAATATATGCTTTTTGTTTGGGGCCTAGTGGCTGATTGGGTTTGATCTTATGCCATTTATATAAACATTGTCTGCAACAACAGCCAGTAGCATGTTGGGCAATGAATACAGGGTGTCCTTTGAAAGGTGTTTGTTTACCGTCGTTTGGGATATAGGCTGGAGCCAATCTTTTTTCAACAAAATCTATGGCATGTTTTTCAATGGTGTCCATTCCTTTGGTTTGTATATACTGCTTATCTTTTTGTTTCAGATGAAAACTGCTCCTAAATTTGGAGTGGGATAAGCGATTAAAAAGTTGTTCAAACCATTCGGATTCTGTCATAAAAGCTCCTTAATAAAATAAAAAAACCAGCTAAGCTGGTTTACTAATCAAGTGGCGCCTGAAACAAGACTCGAACTTGTGACCTGCCGGTTAACAGCCGGATGCTCTACCGACTGAGCTATTCAGGCATTTGTTTTTCACTTGATTGCCTAAATATAATACCAAAAGATGTTGTGTTATGCAAGTACTTTTTTGATTTTTTTAGACAAATTTCAATTCAAAAATAAAAAAACCAGCTAAGCTGGTTTACTAATCAAGTGGCGCCTGAAACAAGACTCGAACTTGTGACCTGCCGGTTAACAGCCGGATGCTCTACCGACTGAGCTATTCAGGCATTTGCTTTTTACTTGACTGCTTGTATATAATACCAAAAGATGTTGTGTTATGCAAGTACTTTTTATAAAATTGTGATATATTATTTTCTATATGGAGGTATGGACTATGTTAGATGCGATTGTAATGGATATGGATGGTACTTTATTGGATCCAAATAATAAAATTTTACCGGAAACGAAGGCAGCATTGATTGCTTGTCAAAAGCAGGGCACAAAGCTTGTGCTTGCGAGTGGTAGAAGTTATACAAGATTGCTTCCTTATGCTAAAGAATTAGAGATGGATGTATATGGTGGCTATTTGTTAGAGGTAGATGGTATTGCATATTATGATGTTCAAAAGGACGAGCGTCATGTTTTAAAACAGATGTATAAGGAAGATGTTGAGCCTGTTTTTGCGTATTTGATGCATAAAAATTGTGAGACAATGGCTATATTTAATGATGGATTATTTGATTATATTCCAGATCCTATAATGGAAAAGAAAAAGGCATTAAGAAATGCACAAGAATATCCAGAGGATTTTCCTTGGACGGGTGGCCCTTGGTCTTGGCTTGCAGATATGCGTGATGGTTATCCTAAGATAACGTATATTAAGGATCTGAGTGAAATTCAATATCCAGTAAATAAGATTCAGACAATTGAGGATGAAGAGGTAACTACACAATTGGCTTTGGATATTCAAAATGAATTTAAAGATCAATATGAAGTGTTCCGTACTTGTCCTAGAGAATTAGAGATTTTGCCTAAGGGATATAGTAAGGGAGCTACTTTAGTTCGTATGATGGATATGTTTGGTTGGGATAAGGATAAAGTCTTCACATTTGGGGATGGCGAAAATGATGTGAGTATGTTTGGTGTTGTAACTCATAGTTTTGCGATGGGCCAGGCTATGGATTATGTAAAAGAAAAAGCAGCTCATGTGACCAAGTCCAATGTGGAACAGGGTATTGTGGCTGCTTTAAAGGATTTTAATATTTTGTGATATAGCTAACAACAAGCTTCATTGTGCTTTCTACACCATCATAGTGTGTTCTTTCCATTCCGTGGCTAGCATGAACACCAGGGCCGATCAAGGCTCCTTTGATGTCGTTACCACCGCGTAATGCGGCACTGACATCTGAACCGTATTGTGGGTAGATATCAACGGCATAATTAAGCTTGTTTTCTTTTGATAGTTCAACTAGACGAGTAATCATTTCGTAGTCGTATGGTCCGCTTGAATCTTTAGCGCAGATTGAAACGTCTTGTTCTGTACAAGCAAGATCTGTACCGATACATCCCATATCTACGGCTAATAATTCTTCAACTTCTTCTGGTAGACAACTTGCTCCATGACCAACTTCTTCATATGTACTGAACATAATGACTAAGTCTCTTTGAGGCGTAATGTTGTTGTCTTTTAAGTATTTTAGTACGCCCATTAAAGCTGTAGCTGAAATCTTATCGTCTAAGAATCTAGATTTAATGAATCCACTTTCTGTGATTTGTGTTTTTGTGTCAATACAAATGAAGTCTCCGTTGCAGATACCTAATTTTTCAACATCTGCTTTTGAGTGTACAACTTCGTCGATACGAACTTCCATTGTGTCTTCTTTTCTTTCTGATGTAGAAGCATCTGGATATACGTGTACGCTTGGTGAACAAGAAAGAATCGTTCCTGTATATACCTTTCCATCGCGAGTATAGATCTTACAATATTCTCCGTCTAATGTTGGTAAGCATGGGCCTCCGACTTTAGTAATGGCTAGTTTTCCATTGTCTTTGATGGAACGAACCATAAGTCCTAATGTATCTAGGTGAGCACTCAATCCTAATGTGTGTTCAGAATCTTTTCCGTCTACATAGATCAATAAATTTCCTTTTTGGTTACGACCTGTTGTATAGCCTAATTTTTTAGCTTCTTCGTCCATGAAATCGATGGCTCTTTTTGTGTAGCCTGTTGGTGAATCAATATTCAAAATTTGTTTGGCGATGTCACAGACATATTCTTTATCAAATGGTTGCATATTTTAAAACTCCTCCTGCATGTATTATACGCTTTTATACAAATTCAAGACAATGTATTCATCTTTTTTTTGAAAATTGTGATATTGTACAAGAAAAGGAGGCTAATTGTATGGAATTAAATGTAAGAGAAGAAAATTTAAAGGATTTATTTAAACAGTTTCAAGTAGAGCATAATGAGAATTGTGAGACTGTATTTATTGATAATAATGATGAACAATTAGAAAACTATTTAAATGAATCAAGTACGGTATATTTACATATGGTGGATTATGAAGTAAGACATCTTGATTTGAGTAAAGTAAATACAATATTTGTGAATAAAGAGTATGCGAGTAAATTAGAAAATGGAATTCAGGATGAACAAAGAATTCTAGAACTACTATTAAATAAATATCCAAATCTTAGAGTTGTATTAATTAATGATAAAAAAGGTGCTTATTATAAAGATAAGGATCTATTGATTTACCAGAAAGAATTGGCTTCTAATTTTGATAAAGACTTATTCTTAGTCAAATATATGGCTTCAGAATTAAAGGGGAATTCAGAAATGACATCTCTATATCGAGGTGTAAATCAGTAGGTTGATATTTATCATCTTTCTCGTTATAATACAAATACAGAAAAGACTACTAGATATGGTGGTCACTCTGGATTAGGTAGAAGCGCTAATCCCGTTGTGAGTGGATGGTTAGCGCTTTTTGTTTTCTTCATGAATAATAATGATCACTCGTATGAGTTGTACAATAGCTATTAAAATAATAGTTATATCAATATTAACTTGAATTTGCATACGCCTATTCCTCCATCCCGGGGATCGAAAGTCTCAAGGATTTATCCAGAGGAAACCACCTGCCATATCTAGTAGCAATATCCATTCTAAATGTCCAATGTGAAAAAGACATTAAACCTCAAAATTTTTTTAAAATACATGTGTAAATCGGTAAGTTGATATTTAACATCATTCTCGTTATAATACAAATACAGAAAAGACTACTAGATATGGTGGTCACTCTGGATATTGCAAGAGCGCTAAATCCTTTGTGAGAGGTGGTTAGCGCTTTTTATTTTCTTCATGAATAATAATGATGACTCGTATGAGTTGTACGATAGCTATTAAAACAATAGTTATATCAATATTAACTTGAATTTGCATACGCCTATTCCTCCATCCCGGGGATCGAAAGTCTCAAGGATTTATCCAGAGGAAACCACCTGCCATATCTAGTAGCAATATCTATTCTAAATGTCCAATGTGAAAAAGACATTAACTCTCAAAACTTTTTTGAAAAAAACTTAAAATTAACCTATGATGATGTTGAATAACGTCTTTTGCGGTACAAAGGTGAAATATAACTTAAAAATATAAATTCTGCTTTATATAAAGTGTATGCTGAGAGCATACATTTTTGTTTTTATATAGAATTATATAGGAAATGGCTTACATAAGTGATATAATGCATATAACATAATCACTTTGTGGAGGGCGTTACAATGGATAATAAGTATGTATTAGGTTTAGACATAGGAATTAGTAGCTGCGGGTATGGAATTATAGATCTTGAAACAGGTAAATTTGTAGACTATGGAGTACGTTTGTTTAAAGAAGGCACAGCAGAAGATAATGGAAAACGTAGAGACGCTAGAAGTCGTAGACGTTTGACTTCAAGACGTCATACTCGAATTATGGACATGCAAAAATTGTTGAAGGAAAATGGTATAATGTCAAATGACTATCATCCTTTGCAGAATGTATATGAATTGCGTTGTAAAGGTTTAAGTGAAAAACTAACAAATGATGAATTAACGGCAGCTATTTTACATATAACAAAACATAGAGGTAGTGTTATTGAAACTGTGGAAGAAGACGCAAAAAAGAGTGACGATGAATTGAGTTTAAAGGCTACTTTGCAGCATAATGAGAAGTTGATTAAACAAGGAAAATATATTTGCCAAATTCAATTAGATAATTTAAACAATAAGGATCATATTCGTGGACATGAAAATAATTTTTCTACAAAAGATTATGTAAATGAATTGAACGAGATATTACATCATCAAGATTTGGATGAACCATTAATTCAAAAAATAATTGATATTGTTGCACGTAGAAGAGCGTATTATGAGGGACCTGGAAGTGAAAAATCACCAACACCATATGGTCGATTTATAGAAGTTGATGGTCGAATCAAAGAAATAGATTTGATTGAAAAAATGCGTGGGAAATGTAGCGTATTTCCAGATGAACTAAGAGCTCCTAAAATGGCGGTAACCGCAGATTTATTTAATTTCTTAAATGATATGAATAACTTAACGATAGATGGTGATAAGTTAAGTCCAGAGGAGAAGAAGGGAATTTTAACTATAGTTAGTCAGAAAGGGAATATTACTTTACGTCAATTGGCAAAAGAATTAAATGTGGATGAAGTTGATATTAAAGGCTATCGTATAGACAAAAATCAGAAAGCTATTTTTACTGAGTTCAAGGGATATAAGAAAATTAAATCAATTTTAGAAAAAGAAGGATATTCAATTTCATTAAATGATTATGAAATGCTAGATAGAATTATTGAAATTCTTACAAATAAAAAGGGTATACAAGAAAGAAAAGATTACTTGTATCATTTGGAGTATAGACTTTCTGATTCAGTGGTAGATACTTTAGCAAATACAACAGGAATAACAGGCTATCATTCATTATCTTTTAAAGCATTGAATTTATTAAATAAAGAATTGTTTGAATCTGAAATGAATCAAATGCAGCTGTTACATGAATTGAAGTTGTTTGACAAGAATCGTGTTTCTCATAAAGGAAAAAAGAACATTGAATCAGACCCAGAAGCTATTTTATCTCCAGTAGCAAAAAGAGCGCAGAATGAAACTTTTAAAGTTGTAAATGCATTGAGAAAGAAATATGGAGAATTCGATTCCATTGTTGTTGAGATGACTCGTGATAAGAATTCAGATGAAAAGAAAAAGAGAATTAGTAACTACCAAAAAAATCGAGAGAATGGATCTAAAGAAATGGATAAATTTTTGAATGAAAAGGGGTATGATCCAACAAAAATTAATGGAAAAACAAGAATGAAAATTAGTTTATATTTGCAACAAGGAGGCAAGAGTGCATATACTTTTGAACCTTTAGATTTAAATCGAGTCATTAAAGATCCAAAGTATACAGAAATTGATCATATTATCCCAATCTCTATATCATTAGATGATTCTCAAAATAATAAAGTTTTAGCATTACATTCAGAAAATCAAGTGAAAGGTAATTTGACTCCTTTTATGGCATATGCAGCTAATAAATTTAATGGAATGGGATGTAGTTATTCAGAATTTAAGAAAAATGTTCTTTCTAACGATAACATTCCATACAAAAAGAAGTTGAATTTGTTAAATGAAGAAAATATCACTAAGGAAGAAGTGGCTAAAAAATTTATTAATCGAAATCTGGTGGACACAAGCTATGCTTGCCGTGTTGTTTTAAATACGCTATCAGATTATTTTAAAGATAATGAGATTAATACAAAAGTTCATACTATCAATGGTCGAGTTACGGATTTGTTTAGAAAGAAAATCCATTTAGAAAAAGATCGTGATGAAAATTATTTGCACCATGCGGTGGATGCATTAATTGTTGCTTCTGTAAAGAAAATGAACTTGTTGAATGGATATCTTCTTAAACAAGAACATGATTTCAACGATTTATATAATGAAGAAACGGGAGAAATTATTACAATTCCTGATGATAAGGTATTCTATGATGAAAGATATATTCAATACATTGTGAATTTGAAAACATTGTTTGAAGAAAGCAGTAAGTATTATGATCATGTAATAGATGAAGAGAATATGTGCTTTAACCCAATTAAAATTTCTCACAAGGTGAATACAAAGCCAAATCGTCAGATTGCAGACGAAACTATTTATAGTACAAGAAATGTAGATGGAACGGATTACTTGATTGAAAAAATCTCTAATATTTATGATCCTAAAGATAAAAAATGTATTCGTTTAATTCAAGATATCTTAAATGGAGAAGACGAAAAATATTTAATGGAAAAGCATGATTCACAGACATTCGATTTAATTAGAAACATTGTAAAATATCATTATGAACAGTTTAAATCGGATTCAAAAATGTATAAAGTAACTAAGAAAAAAGGTAAAGAAATTATTACTTTAGTTGGGGAAAATCCATTAACTAAATATAAAGAAGAAAATGGTGTTATACATAAATATTCTAAGAAGGGGAATGGTCCTGAAATTATTTCAATGAAATATGAAAGTGAAAAATTAGGGAATCATTTAGATATTTCTTCAAACTATCAAACGAATAATAAAAAAGTTATTTTGAAACAAATCAAACCATACAGAACGGATTTCTATCAATGCGAAGATGGTAAATTTAGATTTGTTACTGTTCGATATACAAATGTTTCATATCATAAAGCAAAAGGAATGTATGGTACTACGTCAAGAAAAAGGACTCATAAAATAGATAAATTTTAAATTCTAATGTTTTGAATAATAATTATTCTCATATTGATTTGGTGATTCATAACCGCAATGGCTATGGATTCGTATCGTG
>NZ_VUMR01000059.1 GCF_009696075.1 Holdemanella porci
CTACTTAGATTGAAAAACATCTATAAAATCACTCGCTTAAAGGATTTGAAAAACGAGTGGTTATTCGTGTAAGTGATAAAAAGAAGAATTATAGCAAAGTCACCAAATTGCTAGTTAAGCCAAAAAGTATATGTGGTTGATTCTATTTCAAAAGAGTTGGAACCTATTCAACTGTTGGATAAAAATAAAAATGCAACGATGCATCGACATAAACTGAAACTTAGTGAGCTGGGAGGACAATAATGAATTATACAGGAAGATATGGATTGGAAATCAATCCGTTTATAAAAAATGGAAAAGATGTTTTAGTAGAAACAAATGAATATAAAGAAGTGAAATTCAGATTGAATTATCTTCTGCAGACAAAAGGCTTTGGCGTATTGACAGGAGGTGCAGGCCGAGGCAAGACAACAAGCGTAAGACAATGGGCAAACGAATTGAATCCTGCCGCCTATAAGGTAGTATATATATCACTGTCTACAGTTACTGTTATAGAATTCTACAGACAGATGGCATTGAATCTTGGAATCGAACCATACTATAAAAAAGTCGACAATTTCCGAGCCATTCAGACAATTATAGAAAAATACAAACGTGAAAAAAGAATTACACCTGTATTTATATTTGATGAAGCTAATTATATGAAAAGCGGGATCTTGAATGATTTAAAAATACTGTTCAATTTTGAAATGGATTCAAAAGATTATGCAGTCGTATTACTGGTTGGATTGCCACAGTTAAACAATCAGCTGCGCTTATCAAGCCATGAACCATTAAGGCAGCGTATAATCATGTCACACAATTTAGAAAATCTAAATGAAGAAGAGGCAAAACGTTATATAAAAGAAAAATTAGATGGTGTAGGATGTCATCAGGAAGTGTTCGATAATAATGCACTGACCGCAATTATCAACGCATCGAATGGTATTCCTCGAATGATCAATCAAATCTGTAATAAAAGTTTATTGATTGGTGAGCAGAAGCAGGAAATGATAATCAGTATGGAAACTGTAATGGATGCCATAAACGACAATGAATTGAGTTAGAGGTCAATAGAATGATATTAGAAACAAACCAAATGATCATATATGAAACAGGATTCGCATCAAGAAAATGTGAAATTGCCGAATTAAAAGAAGTGCATTTTGAAGGAAGTGTTGATTTTAAAGTAACTGTTGAAGATAGCGTTAACTTAGAACATACTTATCTATGCCATTTAGTAAAAGACAATCTAAAATGGCTGTTAGGAATTGAAATAAATGAATTCATGGAATGTGAAGATGAATCATATTTTGTGAACTCACTCCAAGTTGAACTTGATAATTTGCACGAAACACAAAAAAACAGTCAAAAAATCTATAAGAAATTACCATGTGAAAAGAGCGCCTGCTCAATTTCATACGCCTTAAAATATTTATATCAACACCAAATGGATATTCTAAATTGAGTATCCATTTTTTTATGATGGGGTTTCACATTTAATATGAATATATATGTATAAACAATTTGAAGTTACCTAATTATGTGTACAATTTAATTTGAATACTGTGTTAGCAATTAATTTGGTAATCAACAATAATGCGATCATTGAGAATCGAAACAAGATTATCAAGTGTATCAAGAACAACGCCAATGGCTACACCAACTGGTCTCGCTTCCGCAATCGCGTAATGTATGTACTCGACCCAAACACTACATTTAGCCTGGAACCAAGGGAGAAATGATCATGGATGCACAAGACATTATTGAATTGATTGAATACTTCAGAAATCTTCAAGACAATGAAATGAAATTTGAAATTGAAGAACTACGAGGATACATTGACATAAGATTCGAAGAATTATATGACAAGTTAACTGAATACATTGATTTCAATCATTCAAATCACCCATTATAAAAGAGCAGAGATATTGAAATCTCTGCTCCCTAGTTAATAATCCTTTAAACACACATAGGGTTTTCGGCCCTACAATTTTTGAAGCCAACTTTTAGTCGACCCTATCTAATTGCGGATTACCGATATTTTCCTGTCCCGAAACCAAAATCTTAATAAAAAAACACAACTTTATTAAGTTGTGTTATTAACAAGTGGTGGAGAAGGACAGATTCGAACTGCCGAACCAAAAGGAACTGAGTTACAGTCAGCCGCGTTTAGCCACTTCGCTACTTCTCCAATTTTTAAAAAAAAGAACAATCAGAAGATTGTTATAAATAAAATGGAGCAGGTGATGAGAATCGAACTCACGTAGTCAGCTTGGAAGGCTGAAGTTCTACCATTGAACTACACCTGCAAATATAAGTGGTGACCCGTGGGCGATTCGAACGCCCGACCCTTTGATTAAAAGTCAAATGCTCTACCAACTGAGCTAACGGGTCACAAGTGGTGCCGACTATAGGAATTGAACCCACAACCTACTGATTACAAGTCAGTTGCTCTACCAATTGAGCTAAGTCGGCATTTAAATGGTGGAGGTTAACGGACTCGAACCGCTGACCCTCTGCTTGTAAGGCAGATGCTCTCCCAACTGAGCTAAACCTCCAAAACTTGCCATACAAAGGGATTAAAATAAATGGAGCAGGTGATGAGAATCGAACTCACGTAGTCAGCTTGGAAGGCTGAAGTTCTACCATTGAACTACACCTGCAACAAATAATGGCTGGGGTACCTGGATTCGAACCAGGGAAATGCAGGAGTCAAAGTCCTGTGCCTTACCGCTTGGCTATACCCCAATAAGTGGTGGAGAAGGACAGATTCGAACTGCCGAACCAAAAGGAACTGAGTTACAGTCAGCCGCGTTTAGCCACTTCGCTACTTCTCCATCAACATGGTGGAGGTTAACGGGCTCGAACCGCTGACCCTCTGCTTGTAAGGCAGATGCTCTCCCAACTGAGCTAAACCTCCATGTTTTTTTCATTGCAAACTCGTTTGCGCTCATTTATATTACCAAAGGATATTTGGGATGTCAACGGAATTTTTAATTTTTTTTATAAAATTTTCAAACTTTAATTCAAGAGCTTTTATATAAAGCTTTTTTATTGTTTTATTATTTATTCTTTTTTGTTCTTCAAGCAAATTTCCATTATGCACAACATACATTTTTGACAAAATCACTGAATATTTTTTACCAAACACAATCTTTTCTTGGATACAATCCAATCGTTTAATCAATTCAAGATCTGAAACATAATGAATATATGTATTATAGTACTGACAATACTCTTTCAATTGTTCCGACTCATCTGGAAAAACAATATATACAGGAATACCTGCTTTTTGAAACGTTGGACTCCACAACAAAAATAAATCATGATAGCCTAAAGTTTTTTCTAACTCAATAGAGTCCAGCGCCACCAAAAGCGATATATCCTTTATATTCGATATTTGGATTTTTTCAATTTTGTTCATTTATATATGTAGGAATGCATGCATATTGTATCACAATTTAACCTGGTGTAAAATATAGGCATATATTAGGAGGGGTTACATGATTCAAATGGGAATTGATTTGGGTACAAACTACATCCGACTTTGTACACAAGAAGATGGTCTACTATATAATGAGCCATGCATGGTTGCGCTTGATGGGCAAAATCATGTTTTAGGCATTGGTGAAGACGCTAAGGATTTAATCGGATCCATGGATTCAAATATTAAAGTAATATCTCCCTTACGTGAAAATCCAATTAACTTTGACGTTCTAGACATACTCCTAGAACAACTACTATATGAACACAAAGCCTTTCGTATGTTTCAAAAAACTGTTTTATTGGTCAGCTATCCAACTAGTTTCAGTAAAGAATCATGCGACATATTGAAAGAACACCTTGAAGATTTAGGTGCTTACCGCGTTTATTTTGAACAAGAAATTTGGATTGCTGCTATTGGTGCAAAACTCGATTTATTTTTACCCGTTGCTAGCTGTGTATTAAACATTGGTTCTTCAAACTGTGATATCGCAATCTTCCAAAACGGCAAGATGATCAAAAAATCTCGTTGCAACATATCTGGAAGTACAATCAACATCGCCATTAAAAACTGGCTATTTAACTCCTACAACATCAATGTATCAACAAAACAAGTCGAAAAAATCAAGCGTAAGATTGGACAAGTTAATATTCAGCAAAATCCAAAAAGTCTCGAAGTTGTTGGCATGGACCAAAATAGTCATGTACTAAAATCCGCAATCATTAACGAAAATCAAATAGTTGGAATCCTAACACTCTTAGTACAACAATGGGCCAACTGGATTCTACAATTTTTATCTAGCTTGCCAATCACAATGCAGCAAGATGTAAAAACTCGCGGAATCATATGTTGTGGTGGATCCATGTTATTGAATGGACTACCTTCCTATCTACAAAACACAATAGGATGTCCAATCTTTGTCACAGACGATCCAATCAATACAGTTTCTGCAGGATTAATGATTCTTTTGTCCCGCATGGAAGATTAAGCTCAATTTAAGGAAAATCATTTAACATTAAACCGTAAACAACAGAACACTTATTCATATCCCATTCCCTTTTCTCTTAATGCTGTTTCAAAAGCTCCCAATGGGAGTTTTTCTTTTTGTGTGATATAATTTGTTCTATTAGGAGGACATTTATGAACAAAAATATCGTATCATCAATCTTATATTTAATCGCAGCCATCTGCTTATTTATATTCGCCTATAACTTGACTTATACATTCCTATATGTAGGTATCTTATTTTTAGCCATCGCAACAATCTATTCAAAGAAGGTTAAAAAATAATGAAAAGAAAAAGCCGCAACAACACATGGCTATTTACAATCTGTATTTCCTTAATAGCTGTAGTATTCGGATTCGTATCCTTTATACCAGTAAATATAGAATTTATTAAGCCATTTATCGTATATTTTGATCCAACCAAATTGTTATCAAACTTACCATTATGGATCTTCACAAACTGCATTATCGCACTTTGTTCACATTCTGAAAAAACATCTATGTTAAATACAACTTTATTTAACATTGTTTGTTTTGTAAGTTATTCACTATTCTCAACGATACTTGCACACACAATGCCAAAAGATATGTTTCTAACATGGATACTATTCACTTTAATTTGGACAATATTTAGTTATTTAGTATGGTCAGCCAATCAACAAAATACGAAAGGATGGATTCTTTCAACCATTCTTTTAGCCATACTATTTAGCACATGCTTCACATATACAGATAACACAATATCCAGTATGACCATTTTAAATTTTTTACTCTATGTATTCCTTGTAGTAGTCCTATATAAAGGAACAAAAGAAACATTGATCATTGTGATTTTGTCTATTATTTTAGCCTTGATTCTTAGTAAAATAAAAATTCAAATAATTTTTACAAAAAGTGCTTGCATTTATTTTAACTCGGTGATATTATAAATAGGCACTTACGGAGGTTTAGCTCAGTTGGGAGAGCATCTGCCTTACAAGCAGAGGGTCAGCGGTTCGAGTCCGTTAACCTCCACCATTTAAATGCCGACTTAGCTCAATTGGTAGAGCAACTGACTTGTAATCAGTAGGTTGTGGGTTCAATTCCTATAGTCGGCACCACTTGTGACCCGTTAGCTCAGTTGGTAGAGCATTTGACTTTTAATCAAAGGGTCGGGCGTTCGAATCGCCCACGGGTCACCACTTATATTTGCAGGTGTAGTTCAATGGTAGAACTTCAGCCTTCCAAGCTGACTACGTGAGTTCGATTCTCATCACCTGCTCCATGTAAAAAACTACTCGCAATCGCGAGTTTTTTTGTATCCAAAATGCCAAGGATTAATCCTTGGCACTTTTTATAAATTCATATATATCCTCGTAAATCATTTGATTCTCTTTTTCATTTAAGATTTCATGTTTTAAAGTCGGATACAATTTACTAAATACATTCTTATATCCAACACCCATTAAAAATTGTTTCAATTGTTCAAATTTATCCTTACCCTGAATGACCGGATCTTCTTGACCTGCAATCATAAATATATGTAAGTTTTCATTTGTGACATTCCATCCTTTTTTATCAAAAGCTTTGATCATCAATTGAAATAAGTTAATAAAACCATTCGTTGTAAATAGGAATCCACACAATTCATCCGCTTCATATTTCTCTACATTCTCAACACATTTACTCAACCAACGATTACCCGGTTCATATCCTGCAAAAGCCATCTTATTCAATAAACCATTACCTTTCTTCTCCTTATAGAAAGGCTTTATTATTTTTGCCAATGCCAAACCTAGACTTGCCCCCGAATTTTCAGTAGGAGGACCACACAAAATCAGTTGATCAATATATGCATCATATTTCTTTAAGTAACAACGGGCCACTAAAGTCCCCATACTGTGACTAAATAACGTTACCTCTAATCCAGGATACATTTCACGTACATATCCCGTAACCTGGAATAAATCCTCCACAATATAATCCGCATTTTCAGTGTAGAAATATCCATAATCATTTTTTGATTTCACGCTACTTCCATGACCTCTATGATCATGAATCACACAAACATAACCACGATCATTTAAATATCGCATAAAGTCAAAATAACGCTCTTTATGCTCGGCCATGCCATGCGAAAACTGTACGATTCCTTTGGGATTCTTGCACTCCATAATCGCAATCTCTAATTTTAACCCATCTTGTTTTGATGTTATTTTCTTAATTATCATATTATAGTACCCACATATCTTTCTTGTACTCATTGTATCAAATATATAATTATCAAAGCTATACAAAAACAAAAAAAAGACCATTTTTAAAATGGTCCAACTAGTTTTCACTAATTTCTACTTTTACTTTGTGATCCGCTTCCACATCAAAAGTGATTTTTGCGAAGTCATCTAAATGATTTGTGACAATATTATGAACCTGATCAAATACTTCGTCCTCTTTTTCTTCAGTCTTGCAATCATATTCAATAGATGTAACTGTGTGTTTTTTTATTTTTACATCTTTTAATTCTTCTAACATTGATTTCATAATTATCTACCTCGATATAAGTCTATCACTTATTAAATCCAGTTGTCAAATTTATGCATGGAGCCAATCTACCCTATGATAATAAATAAAGAACGTAATACTTGATAAAGACCAAGTAATTGGATAAATCCAATATACACACCAAATATTATGCACTAAAGCCCCCATGATTGTAAGACCTGTAACACGCACAAAACACCAACAAGCCATCATTACAATCATTGGAACCATTGACTTTCCAGCCCCTCTTAAAATAGCCGACACACAATGTGAATACGCTAATAAACAAAAGAAGAAAGCACTCGTTTGTCCACGCAAAGTACCAAAATGAATAACTTCAGGTGTTGCGTCAAAGGCTGCAACAAACTGAGGACAAAAAACAAAGATGATTACACCAATAATTTCTGCCAAAGTCATCGAACAAATCATGCCAAACTTAGCACCCTTTAAAACACGATCATATTGGCGAGCCCCTAAATTCTGTCCGACAAACGTTGTAAGCGCCATTGTAAAGCTGGTAATCGGCAAGAACGCAAATCCTTCAATCTTAGAATAAGCTCCACATCCAGCCATCGCCATATCGCCAAAAGAGTTGATATTCGATTGAACTACAACATTCGCTAGACCAATAATTGAATTCTGAAATCCACTTGGCAAACCATACTTCAAAATCTCACCTAAAAGTTCTTTATGAATTTTTACTTTAGAAGGAACAATACGATGCGTTCCCATTGTCGTCAACAATAAATAGAGACAAAGACCTGCTGAAATATATTGCGAAATAATCGTAGCTAAAGCAGCCGATCCAACTCCCATCTTAAGTACCGCAATAAAGAATAAGTCTAAGACAATATTCACTACACTTGATACAATCAAATAATATAACGAATGCTTACTATCTCCTACAGCTTGCAATATTCCTACAAAAAAGTTATACATTATCGAACCAAAAGAACCTAAAAAATATATTTTAAAATAAGTTACCGAAGCTGCCATCACACTATCTGGAGTTCCCATCCAACGAAGCAATGTAGGTGTAAAGAAAACACCAATAAGTGTCATAATAAAACTTACAATCAACCCAAACGCAACCGTTGTATGAATCGCATTTTGCATACGCTCTATTTCTCTTGCGCCAAAATAACGCGAAATGACTACACCTGCACCAATCGCAACCCCATTAAAGAAGCCAATCATCAAGAATATAATGTTTCCACTTGAACTCACCGCCGCAAGTGCCTGACTCCCCAAAAAGTTTCCAACAATTAAGGAATCCACTGTATTGTATAATTGCTGAAATAAATTTCCTAATAATATAGGTAACGCAAAGAAAACCATCTGCTTAGGAATCGATCCAGATGTCATTAACTTTTGTCCTTGTACCAACCCTAACACCTCCTACACTACTAAAAGAAAAGGAAGCTTAAACTTCCTTGTAAAAACTTTGTAGATGACTACAAGAAGCATCAAACTGTTCTTTTTCTTCTTTTGTCATTTCAATCTCAACAACCTCTTTGACACCTGTCGCATCTAAAACAGCCGGTACACTTGTGAATACACCATCTTGTCCATATTGACCATCTAAATACGTAGAAATAGGAAGTACTACGGATTCATTAAACATCAATGCACGAACAATACGTGTTGTACTTGCGGCAATACCATAACATGTATTGCCTTTACGATTGAAGATTTCCCAACCATCTTTCTTTACCGCTTCATGTATACTTTCAAACATCCCCTCATTCATGCGTGTTGGATTATCTTTAATGATTTGGTAAATGTCTTTACCACCCACACGAACTGTACTCCATGGAATCATTTCACTATCCCCATGTTCACCTAAAACATAAGCATGAATACTCTTTGGATCTACATCAATACAATCAGCAATATGACATTGTAAACGAGCTGAATCTAATAACGTTCCTGAACCAATGATTTGATTTGCTGGTAAAGCAGAAACCTTATAAGCCACATAAGTCATAATATCGACTGGATTTGAAACAACTACGATAAATCCATCAAATCCATTTTCTATAGCACTCGAAACAATACTTGTAACAATCTTAGAGCTTGATTTTAAAGCCACTAAACGATCGTTTTCCTTACCCATTGGAGCACTTGCGGTAATAACCAAAACATCTGCATCTTTGCAGTCTGTATAATCTCCCAATTTAATTTCCATATTACGATTCATAAAGGCAATACTATGAATCATATCTAATGTTTCACCCTTAGCCCTTTCTGTATTCATATCAATTAATACAATTTCATCGCAAATCCCTTGATTGATCATGCAAAAAGCTGTACTTGCACCTACATTTCCTGCACCAACAATTACTACTTTTCTCTTTTTAATCATAATGGCTCCTCCTACAAAAATTTAGAGACATATCCCTGTATAAATATTACCAAAATAATAACAGGAATGATATATGAAACATAGAAACCAACTTGTTTAGGAAAAGAAATTCCCTCTCCGCAATTGGCTTCCTTTAAAAAGTTTTTAAATCCCCATCCATATTTAGATGTACAAAACAATACATAGCAAAGTGAGCCCAAAGGCAATAGATTATTTGATACAATAAAATCTTCTAAATCTTGAATAGTTGAACCAGCACCTAAAGGTTGAATAAAAGACAATACATTAAATCCTAATGCACATGGTAAAGATAACACAAAAACAAGCACAAAACTTACTTTGATTGTTTTTGAATGAGACCATCCTGTCCATTCCATTGTCATTGTGATGATATTTTCAAATACCGCAATAATTGTAGTTAATGCGGCAAAACTCAAAAACAAAAAGAACAAAGCACCCCAAATATTTCCAAACTGCATATTCGCAAAGATATTAGGCAATGTCTGGAAAATCAATCCAGGCCCTTGCCCAGGATCCACATTATACGCAAAACAAGCAGGAATCACAATAAAGCCTGCAACCAATGCAACAAATGTATCTAAACACACAACCGTAACGGCCTCAGATGTTAACTTCTTACTTTTATCAATGTAACTTCCAAATATCGCAATAGCACCAATACCTAAACTCAAAGTAAAGAAAGCTTGGCCCATGGCCGCAAATACGACATCCGATACATTTTGCATCTTTGAAAAATCAGGCAACAAGTAAAACTTTACGCCCTCCATAGCCCCTGGCAAAATGAGTGAACGAACAGCTAGCACAAGCATCAACACCAATAAACACAACATCATATACTTTGATACTTTTTCCACACCATTCTGCAAGCCTTTTGAACAAATGAAAAAACCAATACAAACAACTAGAAACATCATACCTACTTGAACCAAGGGATTTGACAACATTAAACCAAATTCATTATTAATTTGATCCACATTTAATCCATTAAAATCACCCATCAACATTTTGTAGAAATAATAAAACAACCATCCACAAACCGAAGTATAAAACATCATCAGTATATAATTTCCTGCCATTGCCACATACTTCATAAAATGCCACTTTGTTCCCTTTGGCTCTAATACATCAAAAGAAAGCGCTGCACTTTTTTGACTGGCACGTCCTACAGAATACTCCATAACCATAACTGGCAATCCTAATATGACTAGAAAAAACAAATAAATCAAGACAAATGCAGCACCTCCATATTGTCCTACAATATATGGAAAGCGCCAAACATTACCAATTCCTATTGCGCATCCTGCGCTAATTAAAATAAATCCTAAACGATTTGAAAACCGATCTCTCATTCTTTCAACTCCCTATAAAAACAATCTAAACATCCTATATATTTACCATTCCAAGGTTTCATTCTTCCACAATAATGTATGATAACACTATTCTTTTTAACCCAATCAAGATCTATCCTACTTCTTGGATTTCTTAGATTATAGAAATTCATCATTCTCTCACTCAAATTATATTTACGATAATCTACTAGTTTTGTCTTATCTCCATATAATGCCGTCAAAACATCTTGATCAAAAAGTACAAGATTTTTCTTATATGCATTCACATAATTTAAAATATCTTGCTTATTTAATTGTTTACGCAATAATTCTAAATTCATCAATAAAACCCCAGTATTGATATATGGCACATCTTCTTTTAGCCCTAATCTTTTCGCATTTAAATGCGTCATACACTCATTTACATGACTCGAAGCGATATAAAGATTACTTTCAAAATCCATGTTATACAATTCCCTTAAACTTTGAATCACAACAATATCCACATCCAAGTAAAGAATTCGATCCAATGTTTTAGGCAACAAATCCGAAGCGAATAATCGATAGTAAATTTCTAGAGGATATCGAGACGAAATAGGAAACTCCTTAAATTCTTCTTCCTTTACTTCTATAAAATAAAAAGTACATTCCAAAAAAGTACATCTTAAATCATCCATGTGTTTTTGATTCAAATCATGATGCAAAATATAGAAATCAATATTTTTGTCAAACCGAATGATGGAACGTATACATGTCTTTGTCAAATCTATGAATTTTGCGTTAATTGAAAATAGAATGTTCATAAAATGATTTTATCACAAAATAAATTGAAAATCTTTTCATATTTTGTGATACAATACTTACATTGAGGAGATGATGATATGAAACTTATTATACCTGAAAACTACGATCCAGTATTAACTGTTAGAGAGACACAAGAAGCTATTAAATATATCCGTGATACATTTCAATATGAATTTGGTAAAGAATTAAATTTATCAAGAATTTCAGCACCCTTATATGTTACACAAAGTTCTGGTTTAAACGATAACTTAAATGGTACAGAAAAACCCGTATCTTTTACCATGAAAGAAATTCCTGATGAACAAATGGAAGTTGTGCACTCTTTGGCAAAATGGAAACGTATGGCTTTAAAGAAATATGGCTTTAAATTGCACGAAGGATTATATACAAATATGAATGCCATTCGTAAAGATGAAGAATTAGATAACATTCATTCTGCTTATGTCGATCAATGGGACTGGGAAAAAATCATTTCTAAAAATGAACGCACAAAAGAAACATTAGTAGAACATGTACGTACTATCTTTAAAGTCATCAAGCATATGGAACATGAAGTTTGGTACAAATACCCTCAGGCAGTTAATCATTTACCTGATGATATTTTCTTTATCACAACTCAGGAACTATTAGATATGTATCCAAATATGAACGTAAAAGAAAGAGAAAACGCCATCACAAAAGAACATGGTTGCGTATTTGTGATGCAAATTGGTGATAAATTATCAAACAATGAAAAACACGATGGTCGTGCTCCAGACTATGATGACTGGACACTAAATGGAGATATCCTATTCTGGTATGAACCACTACAAAGTGCCCTAGAAATATCTTCTATGGGAATTCGTGTGGATGAAGATACATTATTAGAACAATTGAAAAAAGAAAACTGCTTGGAAAGATGTGAATTACCTTTCCATAAAGCCATTCTAAATAAAGAATTACCGTACACTTTAGGTGGAGGAATCGGTCAATCCAGACTATGTATGCTTCTACTAAAAAAAGCACACATCGGAGAAGTCCAGGCAAGCTTATGGCCTGAAGACATGGTCGATGCATGCTTAAAAAATAATATTCAAATTTTGTAGGACAATTGTCCTACTTTTTTATTATTGTAGCATTGGAATTGGATATATAATTCTCGTACTTTAAATCTGACAATTTATATCCATAAACTGAAATGTTTCCGTCACAAACAGTGATAGATCCATCTGTATTTTCTTGGTAACCATCATATATATAGGCACCTGCAAACAATAGGCCATCCATTATGTTATGTTTAATATCAATATCATCACATATTACACTAACAGTACATTGATCTTTCTTTGTGCTGCTTTTTAAATATGTGTAATACGCTCTACCTAAATCAAAATATTTTTCCATTTTTACTCCTAAAGAAAAGGGACTATATAAAAATAGTTGGGGTCTAGATACGCTATAAGATTACATAGGGTAATGTGCTAGGCAGCTTAAAATTCGCTCCAAAGTATTTTGGGGCGTTTTTTGTTATACTTGAATTGAAAGGATAA
>NZ_VUMR01000006.1 GCF_009696075.1 Holdemanella porci
ATTTTTAGCACATTCTTTACGACTTAGTTCTGGATGTGTTAAACAATAATTGACTGCATTTTGTTTAAATTCTTGATCAAACTGTTTCTTTTTATTTGCCATTTTCTTTTGCCTTCCTTTGTCTTTGGATCATCCTCTTTCTATTGTACCACTGGCGTAAATTTTCTCTTTTTGCCTAGTCCTATTTATATGCTAACATCAGTATCGAAAGTGAAGAAGGTAAGGGGACTACCGTCGTTGTAAATCTTCCTCATAGATATATCATAGAAGAACAAGAAGTCAAAAAAGTGAATGATAAAGAAATTGATCTTACAGGAAAACACATCCTTCTTGTGGAAGACAATGATTTAAATGCTGAAATTGCACAGACACTTCTAGAAGATAAAGGCCTTAAAGTTATGCGTGCTAAAGATGGATTAGAAGCCGTAATGATGGTAAAGGAAAATGCGATGGATTGTTTCGACTGTATCTTAATGGATATTCAAATGCCAAGAATGAATGGTTTTGAAGCCTGCAAAGTTATACGCTCTTTGCCAGATGATCGAAACAAACTTCCAATCATTGCCTTAACGGCCAATGCCTTTGAAGAAGATCGTAAAGATTGTTTAGATGCAGGTATGAGTGAACATGTTTCGAAACCGATTGAAATTCAATCTTTACTACAAACAATAGAATCTGTACTAAAAAAATAGCGGCAAGTCCGCTATTTTTAAAACATAAATGTCAAAACGTACAGAAATGTCAGTAGAATTATTTATCTCTAAAAAGTGATTATTAATGATATAATAAATATACAAATATTTGTTCTCAAATAGGAATTATAGATTTGAATATTATACGAAAATGGAGGACAAATATGAAAACACCAAAAGAATATAGGGATAATCTTTTAAATCACATTATCACCAAACAAATGTTAGTGGATTGTTTGTACAGTGTGAATAAACGAGCCAAAAACTATCGTGATAAAGAAAGGAAACAAAGAGCGTATTCGAGATGTCATCGATACGTAGATAATTCTGCATTTATTGAAGGAGCTAGAGAAAAGAAACTAGAGATGTATCGCATGAAAGATATGTTGTTGCAAATTTTGACACCAATTTGTATCCACAAAGAGTTCATTGGATACAAGACTAAAAGAATCTACAGCTATGAAATTAAGGAGTATAAAAAGTACAAGAAACAATTCTTTTACGAAGGACATTATATGGATGATGATTATTCCATTGTGTACTTTGGAGATGTAGAACTTAAGGATGAACCAATATATCACTATTACTTGTTTTATGATTTGGATTATGGACATACTTTCCATACACCAATTAAAGAAGAGGATGTAGAAAAGTATTCTTTACCTATTATTGAAATTAGTGAGTTAGAAACGACGGGTCATAAAGTCAATGATTTGGTAAGTGTACAATTTGTACGAAAAGTGATTCGATTGATTGAAGAAAATATGTATATATTACAGTAAAAGGCGCAGGAAAATTCCTACGCTTTCTTTCTTATAATGCATATACTTTATCGGTTCTTTGAACCACTTCTTTTGAATGAGTGACAATAATAATGCATTTTCCTTGTTGCTTTAAATTATCAAAAATATCCATTATTTCATCCCGCGTATCTGGATTTAAATTTCCAGTTGGCTCATCTGCCAAGATAATTTTTGGACCATAACTTAAAGCTCTTGCGATGGCCACTCTTTGTTGCTGACCACCTGAAAGTTTTAAGATACGACGATGAATCTGGTTTTGATCTAAACCTACTTTTTCCAATAATTCAATAGCTCTTACTTCTTTATCATTTTGATGCACATTCGCAATATCCATAGATAGAGTAATATTTTCAAGTGCCGTTAACTTATTTAATAAGTACTGACTACTCCTCACCGCAAGCAGTAAGGGTTCTTAACTGACAATATTATGCAGCAATCGTACATTAAGTATTATACAAAAAGTTTACAGTTCTTAATAATGATTTGTGTTATAATCTAAAATTGAAAAATATAACCGAGGTATACGAAAGCGAAGAAAAAGACTATAGTTCCATTGATTGTATTTCTTGTAGGAATATGTCTATTGAGTGTATTTACATATAATACGAATGTTCAAATTCAAAAAGATAGGCGTACGATCGCAAAATTAAATGCAGTGACATATGGTCAGCGTATAGAAAATGATATTGAAAATGGAATCGAAATAACAGATACTTTAAAACAGGTATTAATAAATGGAAATGGTCAAATCATAGATTTTTCCAAAATAGCCGAAAATCTAATGTCTTATTCTATACAAAGTGTGCAATTAGCACCGAATGGAGTAGTAACCGAAATTTATTCTGAAGAAGGAAATGAAGCTGGTAAAATTGATTTATTAAAGGATTCAAAGCGAGGCGAAATTTCAAATTACGCAAAAGATCATAATACAATCATTACCCAAGGTCCTGTTGAATTGAAACAAGGAGGTTCTGGGCTTGTTGTTCGTAATCCTATTTATCTAGAAGATGAAAATGGACAAGAATATTTTTGGGGATTTACGATTGCGGTTTTGCGTGTTCCAGAAGTTTTTGAGGATTCGACAAACGCTTTATCTAAGTTTAAATATAATTATCGCCTTTTAAGAGAAGCGTCTGTTTTAGATAAGAAACATGTGGTGGTTGATGCGAATTGCGATAAGATGATTCGCCCGGCCACTTATAATTTGACTGTTGGAAAAGAAAAATGGAAATTGGAAATCATGCCTAGAGCAGGTTGGAGCAACTCTACAACTTTATATTTAATTTTCTTTGGAGGACTATCTTTAGTTCTTCTACTAACTGGACTTACAATAGTCTTATTCCTTTTGGATGAAAGAAGAGTTGAATTAAAAGAACTAGCCCATAAAGATGGACTGACTAAGCTTTATAATCGATATGGATTTGATGAAATGGCCGTAAAGATGATTTCAAAAAATCCAAAAGAACATTGCGTAGCCGTATTATTAGATGTAGATGATTTCAAATTAATAAACGACATGTATGGACATGCCTATGGGGATAAAGCTTTAATAAGTCTAGCTGAAAATATGCAAAAACTTTTTCCATCTTCTGCATTGCTTGGTAGAAATGGTGGAGATGAATTCTGTATTCTTTTATCAAATTGTACAATGGAAGAAATAAAAGAGGCTTTGATTGAATTTACAAAAACTCCAAAAACATTTTCGTATAAAGGGCAAACATATTCTTTTTGTATCTCACTTGGTTATGCCGAATATCCAAATAATGCGATTGAAAGATCTCAACTCATGCGTTGTGCCGATGCAGCTCTTTATGAAGTAAAACTTCATGGTAAAAATGGATGTATGGCCTATAAAGAAGGACTTCAGTCAGGTGTTCGCAAACAACTAGGATTTGTGTTAAATGATATTTCTGAAAATTTACCTGGTGCTTTTATTATTTATCGAGCGGATAAAGAGGATGATGAAATTTTTTACGCAAATAAAGAATTTTTAGATATGGCTGGATATGAAAATCTAGATGCATTCTTTAATGGCACAAAGAAAAGTTTCCGAAACTTAATTCGTGAAGACCAACAAAAAGCGGTAGAAGCAAGTATTTGGAATCAAATTGAAAGTGGAAGTAAGAATGACTATATTCATTATCAATTAAGAAGACAAGATGGAACTTATATTCCTGTACTTGATCAAGGAAGAATTGTGGAAAGCAAACGTTTTGGTCGAGTTTTCTATGTTTTATTTATGGATTGGCAGGCAATTCAGTCGCATTATAGTGAAAAGTTTAACGCAAAAGATGTGCGATAATTTTTGTCACACACCTTTTTTCGTTTTATAATGAAACCATGAAAAATAAAAATTTAATTTATCAAATACTAATTAGTTTTGTGTTGGTTTCTGTTTTAACGAATATGGCATGTTTGTTTATTCGTAACAGCGTAATTCAACAAGAAAAATTAAAGGCAGAATATACAGTAAATTCAACAATCAATCGTGTTGAAATAAAGCTTGAGTCGTATATTGAAAAAGTAGGTTTTTTAAAGAAGACAATTGAAGCTGGAATTGATTTAGATGATGCCTACTTTGAATCTGTGGCATCTAGACTATATGGAGATGATCCGGCTGTTAAGACAATTGAACTTGCGCCAAACGGAATTATTCAAAATGTATATCCATTTAAAGAAAATCAAAAAGCTATTGGCATGGATATGTTGGTAGAACATGAACGTAAAGAGGCTGCTACTTTGGCAAAAGAAACAAGGGAATATACATTAGAAGGTCCTTATGATTTAAAACAAGGTGGAAAAGGAGCTTTATTATACGATCCAATCTATGTGAATGGTGAATTTTGGGGCTTTTCAATACTAGTTATTGATTGGGATGCATTCCTTGCAGAGATTCATTTAGATGAGTTAGAAAGAGCTTCCTATGATTTTGTGATTTGGAAAAAAGATCGTGTCACAAAGGAGAAAATCACTATTTTTAAAAGCTCAGAAAATATAGGTTCAGATACATTGTTGGTGAAATGTGCACTTCCTAATAATAATTGGAATTTTGAAATCATTCCTAAAAATGGTTGGATCAACAAATATGAAATGATGAGTTTAGTTGTAGCAAGTATTATGATCGACTTTCTTGTGACGGCAGCCATTGCCCTGCTTGAGATTCGTCATAAAAAAGATTTAGAATATGCGACGCAAATTGAGATGGAGGCCAAAAAAGCACAAGAGGCAAGTGCTGCCAAATCCCGTTTCTTATTCAGTATGTCACATGATATTCGTACGCCAATGAACGCAATCATGGGATATACGGAATTAATGGAAAAGAATGTTGGAAATATTGGAAAAGAAAAAGATTATTTATCAAAGATTCGATATTCGAGTACATTTCTTTTGGGTTTGATTAATTCAATTTTAGAAATGGCACGTATAGAGAGTGGAAAAGAAACATTAAATATAAAGGTATGTAATATATATGATATTATTGAATCTTTAAATTCAGTCTTTGAAAAACAAGCCGAACAAAAAGGCTTAACTTATCAGTGCACCACAAAGATTCAACATCCATATGTATATTGTGATCAAATTAAGGTTGAAGAAATATTACTGAATATTGTAGGTAATTCCATTAAATATACTGATGAAGGTAGGGTTTTAATTCAAATAGAAGAAGGAGAGCCTGGCCGTATTCAATGCATGATTCAAGATACAGGTATTGGAATGAGTGAAGCGTATTTGCCACATGCCTTTGAAGACTTTTCTAGAGAAAAATCGGGTACGCAAACGAGCGTAAAAGGGACGGGACTTGGTTTAGCGATTGTAAAATCTTTGGTTGATTTAATGAATGGTACGATTGAAATTTCAAGTCAAGTCAATCATGGGACAACAACTCGAATTAAATTTCAGTTCGAAATAGCAAGTGAAAATGAGCTCAAAAATAATCAAGAAACGAATATTATAGCTTTTAAAGGAAAACACATCTTACTTGCTGAAGACAATGATTTAAATGCAGAAATAGCGATGACACTTTTAACAGACTATGGATTGATTGTAGATCACGTTAGTGATGGGGTTGCTTGTGTAAAACAGGTCAAAGAAAAAGAATATGATGTGGTTTTGATGGATATTCAAATGCCTAATATGGATGGCTATCAAGCTACGCAAACGATTCGTGAATTTAGTGATATTCCAATCGTTGCGATGACCGCCAATGCCTTTGAAGAAGATAAACAAAAAGCATTATCCGTTGGGATGAACGGCTATATCGCAAAGCCAATCGATATGGATAAAGTTATTAAAACACTATCAAATGTTTTTGTGTTTAAATGTCCCGTTTGTGGACAATATACATTTCAATCCGGACCAGGAAGCTATGAAATATGTCCGGTATGTGGATGGGAAGATGATAAAGCACAATACAAAAATCCAAATTTAAAAGGTGGAGCGAACCACTTAAGTTTAAAGGAGTACAAAAAACAATATGAAAAGAATCATGAATAAATATTTACTCTTATTTCTTTGTATATTCTCACTTATACTTCCAACAGGATGTGAAGTTAAGGAACAAAAACAAGTAGTCGTAGACTATCAAGAATACCATTTTCGTAATGAAGATTTGTTAGAGTCTCACTATGAAAAACATGGTAAAGAAATGGGATTTTCATCATCAAAAGAATACGAAACGGGTGCCAGTGATGTTGTGAATGATCCAGATTCTTTACATAAAACCGAAAAGGAAGATGGGGATGACGTGTATTATAAAGAGGATACCAATGAATTTGTGGTCGTATCCACGGATGGGTATATTCGAACCTATTTTAATCCGGATGCGGGTAGAAAATATTTTGATAGGCAATGATGAAAAAAAGACCGAATGTCAGATTAAAACCTGAATATTCGGTCTTTCTTGTCATTAAGCTAAAACTGTTTCTGGCTGTTTATAAATATTTTTATTTAAACTACGAACCAAAACAGGTATGACAATCAATTGAAGGATGATACCTGGAAGACAAGTCACAAAGCTAGCCATCATAAATACAGATAGTGTATAGCCTTGTGTACTAAGAATACATGTATTGACTAAACCATTCACAATTCTTCCTGCAAGCATCGCAATAATCAAACTCATATATAATTTGGTCATTTCATTTTTAACAGGAATATAACTTGCACACAAACCAGCTACTAAACCATATACTGCAAGTTCAACCATCATTTGTGGCAACATCATTGCAGGTGGCATACCAGTTGTTACGCTTGAAATGAAAGGTGTTAAAATTCCACATGCCAAACCATATGGCCATCCACAAAATAGTCCGCAAATCAATACTGGAATGTGCATTGGCAAGAATATGCTTCCAGCATTTGGGATAACATGAAATGCCATAGGAAGCAATACACCTAAAGCGATGCATAAAGCGCATGATACTAGTTTTCTTGTGATACTATTCATCGTTAAATACCTCTTCTTCTAAAAATACTTGGTAAGGATGTATGGACATATCAATACTTAACATTGTACATATTGTTTTAAGAAATCTACATCTAAAATTAATATTTTTTGATTCACAATTTTAATGATGCCTTCCTCTTTTAATTTACAGATAATTCGACTCACGCTATTACGAGTGGAGATCCCACAAAATCCTGCAATATCATCATTTGTAATTTGAAAATCAATAAGAGTACCTGCCTCTACTTTACGACCAAATAAATGGATCAATTGATATAAGAAGGAGCATATTGCACCTGTTTTTCCATTCATCATCATAATTTGTTGGCGAAAAATAGCTTCAGATAATTTTTCTCTATAATACGAATTGACATAATCCTGTAGCTTTTTATCTTGACTCACATAATCCCAAAATAAAACTCTAGGAATACGATAAAATGTTGCCACATCACTTTCAACACGAACATTGAATGGTGCGGATGTATATTGACTTACTTGATCTCTTAATAAAGATAGTATGTCTGGGGTATTGATGTAAGAAATGTTAAATTCACGACCATCTGGTAAAATGACACTTGTCTTGACAACACCATCTTTTAATACATAAGTATCTTGTTGTTCAAGTCCATAATACGTTAAATAGGTATGTTTCTTTTTCTTGATGGTTGCTACATTTTTTTCTTTTAAAAAGTTTAATAAGTACTCATTGTCCATATTCGCTCTCCTTTACCGATTTTAAATTATAACAATACTCTAAATTTTGCGAAACAACAAACGTTAACAACGGATGGTGTTTCGCAATTGAATGTTTCGGCTTATATTAATCCCTGAAAAAAAAGGAGAGATAAAAATGTTTGAAATGAATGTGCCTTATGATAAAGGCCAAATGAAAATCAAATTAGAAGATAAGAATTTAGCTGGTGTTTTAGAGGGAAGACAAAGTGATTATAAAACTACACTTTCAGAAAATGAAATTGTGGAACAATCTTTGAATAATCCCATTGGTTCAAAAAGCTTAGAAGAACTTGCCAAAGGCAAGAAAAATATTGTCATTATCAGCTCAGACCATACGCGTCCAGTACCTTCAAAAATTATTACACCTATTCTTTTAAGAAGAATTCGTAGTGTATCACCCGATGCACGTATTCGTATTTTAGTTGCGACAGGCTTCCATAGAGAAAGTACACATGAAGAGCTTGTAGCTAAATATGGAGAAGACATTGTAAAAAATGAAGAAATTGTTATGCACGTATCTACAGATGATTCTTCCATGGTAAAAATTGGACAGTTACCAAGTGGAGGAGACTGCATTATCAACAAAGTTGCAGCTGAAGCTGATTTATTGATTTCTGAAGGCTTTATTGAAGCACACTTCTTTGCAGGATTCTCTGGAGGAAGAAAATCAGTGTTGCCAGGCATTGCATCTTATAAAACAATTATGGCAAATCACAGTGGTGAATTTATCAATGATAAAATGTCACGTCCAGGAAATTTACAACACAATTTGATTCATGAAGATATGGTATATGCGGCAAGAACAGCCAAACTAGCCTTTATTGTCAATGTTGTATTAAATGGAAATCATGAAATTATTGGTTCTTTTGCCGGAGACATGGAAAAAGCGCATGAAAAAGGTTGTGATTTTGTTCGTTCTTTGGCAAGTGTAAATAAAGTAGATTGTGATATCGCAATCAGTACGAATGGTGGATATCCTTTGGATCAAAATATTTATCAGGCAATCAAAGGAATGACAGCCGCTGAAGCTACATTAAATCCAGATGGCATTATCATCATGATTGCAGGTTGTCGTGATGGACATGGAGGTATTGGATTCTATCATAATATTGCAGATGTGAAAGATCCAGAAGAATTTGAACAAAAAGCTATCCATACACCTCGTTTAGAAACCGTTCCAGATCAATGGACATCACAAATCTGTGCACGTATTCTAGCTCATCATAAAGTTATTTTGGTTTCCGATTTAGTAGATCCACAACTTGTAAAAGATATGCACATGGATTTAGCAGCTACAGTCGATGAAGCGCTACAAAAAGCGTTTGAAATAAAAGGAAAAGATGCCAAAGTTGCCGTCATTCCTGATGGCTTGGGTGTCGTTGTAAATATGTAAGGAAGGAAATTTGAATTTATGTTACACAATTTAATTGCGGAATTTTTATCAACAGGACTTATGATTTTATTTGGTGTCGGTGTACACTGCGATGAAGTTTTGACAAACACAAAATATCACGGAAGTGGACACATCTTTGCGATCACAACATGGGCCTTTGGCATCAGTGTTTGTCTATATATTTTTGGCGGAGTCTGTATGAATCCTGCCATGGTACTTGCACAATGTACTTTAGGTATGCTTCCATGGACTAGTTTTATTCCATACGTTGTTGCCGAATTTTTAGGTGCACTTGTAGGAGCTTTGATTTGTTATGTGATGTATAAGGATCACTTTACAGAAAGCGAAGGAAATGTGAACCCAATCGCCATTCGTAATATTTTCTCTACCAATCCAAACTGCAGAAATTTGCCAAGAAACTTCTTTGTCGAAACACTCGCAACAACAGTTTTCCTTAGTGCCATTTTAGCGGTTGCTACAAAGTATGAAACACAATTACCTATTGGTGTTGGACTTATTGTATGGGCTGTTGGTATGGGTCTTGGAGGAACAACTGGATTTGCGATGAATCAAGCTCGTGATTTAGGACCTCGTTTGGCCTTCCAATTATTACCTATTAAGAATAAAGCCAATAATGATTGGCAATATGGATTATTAGTTCCAGGCATTGCTCCTTTTGTAGGTGCATTGCTTGCTGCTTTGTTCTGCCATTTGTTTTTAGGCATTTAATATTAGAAAAGACAGATATTCAGTTTGATTTTGAATATCTGTCTTTTTTTATATTTTTTGTTGTGTTTTTAAATCATATAGGGCAATGCCTAAACAGAAGATGTCAGAGACTGTACAACTGATCCAAATTCCATTTTTCTTAAATAATGTTGTACAAACAAATAGGGATAATAGGACAAAGAGAATACCACGAGAAATCGAAAGCACAAAGGCTTTTCTTGGCTCTTCTAAAGCGACCATGTAGCCGCTTGTGATCACGACATGTCCCATAATCAAGAAGACAAAGCTAAATTGACGTAGCGCTATAATGGTATTAAAGTAGTTTTCTGTATTTACTGGAATAAAAGCAGCCGTGATATTTGGTGCAAACACTTCTACAATTAAGAATAATAAAACTCCAGCACAAGAGACTAAAACACGTGCATATTTATGAAAAGTTGAAACGGCATTTTTATCGCTTCGACCATAATAATAGCTAACTAAAGGCTGTGTTCCTTGACTGGCTCCAACCATCACCATCAATACTAAGTTATAGATATACATCAAAACAGTAAAAGTAACAAGTCCATCCGTACCAAGGAGTTGATTGATACGATAGTTAAATACTGTAATCATTATGCCTGGAGAGATTTCAGAAATACAATCGGGAAGTCCTAAAGATAAAATTCTAGAATATTCATGCCAAGGATAGTTTGCCTTCACAAAATGGAAATGGGATTTATGACTAAACGAAAAATGATAAAAGAAGAAGCAGAAAGTCACAAGTTGAGATAAACCAGTTGCTAAGGCAGCTCCACCAATTCCCATATTCAAGAGTCCCATAAATAAAGGGTCAAGAATTAAGTTTGTGCCAGCTCCTAGACAAATACCCATTATGGACTTTTGGGGGAAGCCATCGGCCTTTAAAAGGACTTCGAAACAATAGGATACAATATAAAAGAAGGAGAAGCAGGATAATACTTTGATGTATGTATCTGCATAAAAAAACACATCTTCATTGGCACCTAAAAATTTTGTGATGTGATGTGAGTTTATAAAAGATAAAATCGCAATACATAAAGCTACACATGAAATTGTGGTGGTATTCATTGTGAATACTTCATGCATTTTTCTTTCTTCATTCGCACCTCGATAAATGGACATCACTGTACTTGATCCAATCGCAAATAAGACTCCAATGGAGAAAATGGTTGTGACATATGGACTTGCCACGTTTATGGAAGCTAATGCCGTATCGCCTTCATAGTGGGCAACAAATATACCGTCTACTAAAGTATATAGATTAAAGATAACCATCGAACATATGGATGGCATGACAAATTTAAGATATTGTTTCAACATAAAATCACCAATTTAAGTGTAAACCTTGGTATAATACTAAGGTCAAGGGTAGCAATATGAAAAAGTATTATAGAATCAATGAAATCGCAAAATTATACAATATTAAAACAGACTCTTTACGATACTATGAAAAAGTAGGTTTAATTTGTCCAATGCGATCAAAATCAAATTATCGATTATATACACTGAATGATATCTATATTTTAAACATAATTCGAGATTGTTTAAAATTAGGGTATGATACACATCAAATCAAAGAATACTTAGATAATCGTAGTGTGAATAATACAATTGTGTTTTTAAAAGAAGAAGAAAAATTGATTCAAAGACAGATTCAAGAATTGAATACAACACTAAGTTCCATTCAAACGCGAATTGAAGATATAGATCGCACGCAGTATATGGAATTTGATACATGTAAGATTGAAGTATATCCCAAAAGATATTGTCGGTATTTAAAAGAAAAAATTGATCAAGATGAAAAAATTGACCTTTTATTGACGAAACTAAGTGAATCGATGGAAGAAGATATTTCTGTACTTGGAAATATGGATTCAGGCAGTGTTGTCGAATATAAAAATGATGAATTCGTCTATACAAGTGTATTTATTTTAACTCAAGAAGAAAAACACGACTTTATTTTAGATGAAGGCATGTATTGTACATATACTTATTCAGGAGAGTATGATCGTACAAACCAGCTCTTTTATAAAATGAAAGATTGGATTCAAGAACACAATTATAAAATCGAAGGACCATTCTTGGAATTTTTATTAATTGATATACATGAAACAAAAAAAGTGGAGGAGTATATTACTTCCATCCACGTTAAGGTTAAACCAAGATGATAAATCCAGATTTAATAGGTTTATATTCTTCAACATCCATTGAATCATAGTATAAATCTCCATTTGAATCCAATACTAGAATTCGATGATTTTCACAAATAGTTGGTAAGACTTCTAAAGTGTTGTTGATTTTGTAGACTTTATTTTCTTTTTCAAATAATTGAGAATTATATGGTTCTATATCATCTTCACAAATATAGGTGTAGCTTGCACAATATAATTTACCATCTTCAAAATAAGGCTCAATACGATCTCTAGAACCGTTACAAGGCGTATGTAAATAACTTTGTGCATGTGTATCATCGATTACTTCAATTGGAAATTCAGATATTACTGGCTCAGATTTATGTCCATGAACAATCAATGACATTGTATCTTCTGTTCTGTTAAATTCAACACTGCATAACATTTGGTTTGTGACAATATCATAATAAGTTGTATCACACACAATATATTTTTTGTTTAATCTGGATTTCCAAACTGAGTTTAGTTCTTGTTTTTTAGACTTTTGTGCAAACGCAACCGTACGATTTCTTGTTGTCTTTAAAAGATAATCTCCTTCAAAGAAGATTTGATTTCCTTTTTCATTTGTCCATTTACCATCTTCATAATCCAACAAATCACTCATGATCCAGCCTTTTTCCGTTTTATCTTGCACAACCATACTTGATTTGATGGTTGTGATTTTTTGTAAACCAAAGGCATGGGCATAAATTCCTGAATAATCTGGATATGTATTTGGTTCTAAATACGTATTGAATAAGCGCATTAAAGTTGTAGGAACATCGAGTCCGCAATCATGTGTTTCACTGAATGCTAATACGGCATTGTATTTAGGAACAATGATCAGTCTTGAACTAAAGAACATACTGTTTCCACCTTTTGCCAAAACTCCATCACCAAAATCATAGTCTGGATCATGGTGTCTGACTAGATCCCAGCCTAAGCCAAAATCAATGGCGCCTAGATCCGATTCAAGGAATGTAGTGCCCCAAGATTTAGCCATTAAAGCTTTTGATTTTTCACTAATAATAGAATTAGGTTCTAGAAATATTTGTCCAAATTTACATAAATCAATCATAGAAGTAGTGATGCCACCAGCTCCTTGAATGGGGAAGTATTCTTTTGGCTTCTTACCTTCAGAAACTAAAGGATAATCCGAATTGATTGTATAAGTTGTGTTGGTGCTTTTTGTGCCAATCTTTTCTGTAATATATTTCTTTAAGACATCTTCATAAGGCATATTACGAACTTTTGAAACGACCATTTCAGCGAGTGTAAACCCATCATTACAATATGTACTGTAAGTTCCTGGATCTGCCTTTAGAGTACTATTTGATAAATAGTTTAATACTTCGCTATAATAGTCAAACTTAGAAGTTGTACTCACACTAAAATGTTTCCATTGTGTCCCTGGAAGTCCACTCGAATGATCTAGGCACATGCGTACTGTAATATCTTTATATCTTTCATCTTTCATTGTAAATTCAGGAAGAATGTCTGCAACTTTATCTTCAAGTTGAATTAATCCTTCGTCCACTAACTGCATAACACATACGGTACAATAGATTTTAGATATCGAACATACATTAAATGTACAATCCGTCGTGATGGGTTGATTGTTGATTTTGTTGATGACACCAATCGCATCGGCACATACAATTTTTCCGTTTTGCATGAAGGCATAGCTACAAGCTGTATAATCTGGCTTTATCATAGCTTTTAATAATTGTGTAACTTGATTTTCCATATGATTTCTCCTTTTTTAAATGAAAACGAGAAGATAATAAACCTTCTCGCTACTCTGCAATGGCATCAATTAAAATGCTGTGATAGGCATTCACAATGTCATCAACCGTTTCTTCAATATTCGCATTGTTGACAGCTACATAAGAAGCGTATTTTTGGTACAATGGGTATCTTTCTTTATGCATTTGTTGAAGGGCTTGTTTAGAATTTGATAAAGGTCTATTTGGATCGGAACTAATTAATTTATCGATATCACGATCAATGAAAATCGTGATTCCATTTAAACGCAAGAAGTCCATATTGACTTTATGCTTAATGACACCACCCCCTGTCGCAATGATTTTATTGTTCATTTTACTAGCTTCAATCGCAACCTCTGTTTCAATGGCTCGAAATCCAGCTTCTCCAGATTCCTGGAAGATTTCTGGAATGCTTTTGCCGGCTTTGGCAATAATCATATCGTCTAAGTCGAAAAATTCTTTTCCAAGCTTTTCTTCAAGTATTTTACCAATTGTAGTTTTACCAGCACTAGGCATACCAATCAATACGATGTTACAACGATCTTTCAACATCTCCTTTTTGATTTCATCAATGATAGAATCGTCAAAAGACATATTTTCAAAAATTTCAAATGTATATTTGGCTTGCGCAATCAACATCTCTAAACCAATCACACGCTTGATATCGGCTTCTTGAGCTTCAAAACATAAACGAGTAAGAATTGGGTTGTATACAACATCTAATACACATTCTAATTTATGGAACCAGGTTACATCAATTGGTGCATTCACAATATTTGGAAACATTCCTACAGGACTTGTATTGACGATAATATCTGCATCTAAGTGAGATGTATATATTTCATCATAGCTAATGGCACCACGATTTGCACTTCTTGAAACAATCACAATGTCTTTTGCGTTTTCGTGTTCACAAACGGCTTTAACAGCAGCGCATGCACCACCGTTACCAATAATCAAGACCTTCTTGCCTTCCATATGTACGTTGTGGGCTTTAACCATATATAAGAATCCACCAAAGTCTGTATTGTACCCTTTTAATTTGCCATCTACATTGATGATTGTATTGACAGCACCAATAGCGTTAGCACTCTCATCCATTTCATCTAAGTAAGGAATGACATCCTTTTTATATGGAATAGTCACATTGATTCCTTTGAAATCTTTCTTTTCCATAAATTCTTTGAATTCTTCTTTATTTAATTCCACCAATTGGTAGTCATAATCTTTTACGTTCTCAATCTCTGCAATTCTTGTCTGAATTTGCTTGGAGAAACTATGCCCCAAGTGCTCACCTATCAATCCGTATTTCATATCATTTCCTCTTTTCTAGAACGCACTTTAAATGTTAAAAAAAGCATTTCGAAGAAGAAATGCCTTTTGAATGCCCTGAAATTTAAAAATAACCATCGTATACATATGGCTTTTTCAGGGCTATTTAAAGTAAAAGTAATAATGTCTTGAAGTGTTCATACGCATAGGATACACCATTTCGTTGAAACTGGCAACCTTAAAAATGAAAATAAATGTAAAAACAAGAAAACTGTTTCAAAAAAAAGACCATACATATGGTCAAATACTTTTCTGGATTGTTTTTCTGTTGTAAACCAAGTGAAGATACATCGCATCTTGTGCACGTAAAGTGTCGTGTGCGGCAATAGCTTCGGCAATTTCACGGTGCGATTCGATTGTCTCTTTGTGTAATGTGTTTCGAGTCATTTCTACAAATAATGGAATGGAACTATTGATCACTGGCACTAAACGAGGTACAACCACATTTTTACTACTTAATGCGATAGCGGTATGAAATTCAATATCTTTTTGAATGTGATCTTCATTGTTTTTTAATAAATCTTCAATTTCATCACAAAGTTTTATGATTTTTTTTATGTCTTCTTCATCTGCATTGGCGGCAGCCATAGAAGCTATGGATGGCTCTAGTAGAAAGCGTACTTCTAATAAGTCGTGAACCAATTTCTTTTTATTTGAAATAAAAGTGAATCCTAAAGGATCTTCTACCATTCCAGGGGTTTTGGCAATATAAGTTCCTGAACCTTGGCGAATAGTTACGATATTGCGAGATGCAAGTAATTTCATGGCTTCACGAACTGAACTCCTTCCTGCATTCAATTTTTCACATAAAACAGTTTCGTTAGGAAGCTTATCTCCAGGCTGTAGGTTTTCTTCTAATATAAGTGAGATGATGTCTTCGGATATTTTTTGTGGAAGACTTCTTTCATCTGGTGAATTCATCATATGATTTACTCCGTTTCTAATCTATATTTATAATAAGGGATTGTTGAAATGATGTAAATAATTATATTGCATTTTAAAATAAAACGATATATTATTGTAAAGGTCAGATGAATTAATAAAAATTAGAAAATTATAACGCTATTCGATAGGCTTAACAATCCAAAAGGTCAGATGAATTAATGGAATTTATATAAACATCAGATGAATGAAGAGATAATTGATAGAAGATATAGCTTTTTTTTGCAGATCCAACGGTACCTGTAGTGGAAATTATTTTTTTACTTGAATTGATTATTGAATTCAAACCTCATTTGGTTCTTTTCATGATGCTTTCGACTTTTATTATTAGAGTCAAAGTGGATTAAATTGTATTACTAATTGGAATTGGATCCATGTTTGATGGGATTATCTGGTGTTATGACTTAATAGAGCGGCCATGTGTTTGGCAATTTGTGGAGGGGCTACAGCCTTGAGTCATATTAATGATGCAGGTTTCTGGTTAGTTGGTTTATTATTAAAAATTGATGATAAGACAACACTGAAATCATAGACGATTATGGAAACACTTATTGGTGTAACAGCACCGATAGTTAGTTTAATTATTTCGCTATTTGCGTAGGAGGAAAAGTATGAAGTTAATCAGTCAAGAAATGCGGAAATTAGCACCCGAACTTGATCCATTACGTATTGGAACAGGTTGGAAGAAAGAAGATTTGGGAAAAGTTCAAGTCATGATTGAAAGTACGTATGGTGATAGTCACCCCGGTAGTGGTCACTTAAATGTACTTGTTGATGAAGTTCGTAAGGGAATTGCCGAAGAAAATGGTTATGGAGCTCGTTATTATTGTACGGATATTTGCGATGGAGAAAGCCAAGGAACTGATGGAATCAACTATAGTTTAGTAAGCCGTGAAATGATTGCGAATATGATTGAAATTCATGCGAATGCTACACCATTTGATGCAGGAGTATATCTTTCAAGCTGTGATAAAGGGGTTCCGGGAAATTTAATGGGACTTGCCAGAGTCAATATTCCTTCAATCTTTGTACCTGGCGGAACTATGAATGCAGGCCCAGAAATGTTGACTTTGGAACAATTGGGTATGTACAGTGCTAAATTTGAGCGTGGTGAAATTGATGAAGCTAAATTGGACTGGGCAAAATGCAATGCTTGTCCAAGTTGTGGAGCTTGTTCATTTATTGGTACGGCTTCAACTATGCAGATTATGGCAGAAGCATTAGGTCTTGCCCTTCCAGGTACTGCTCTTATGCCTTCAACTAGTCCAGATTTATTAGCTTTCGCAAGAAAAGCAGGAAGACAATCCGTTCGAATTGCTCAAATGGAGAATATGAAACCATCCGATATTGTGACTATGGATAGCTTTGAAAATGCGATTCTAGTACATGCGGCTATTTCAGGAAGTACAAATTGTTTGTTGCACCTTCCTGCCATTGCTCATGAATTTGGTATTGAAATTACAGGAGAAACATTTGATCGTTTACATAGAAAAGCTCATTATTTATTAGATGTTCGTCCAGCAGGACGTTGGCCAGCTGAATGCTTCTACTATGCAGGTGGTGTTCCAGCGATTATGGAAGAAATCAAAGAACACTTGCACTTAGATGTTATGACTGTCACTGGTAAAACATTGGGTGAAAATCTAGAGGAATTGAAACAAAATGGATTCTATGAAAAATGTAATAAATGGCTTCAAGAATTCAATAAACGTTACAATGTAAATTTGACAAAAGAAGATATCATCCGTCCTTATGACAAGGCGATTGGTACAGATGGAAGTATTGCCTTATTAAAGGGAAATCTTGCACCTGAAGGAGCTGTTATCAAACATACAGCTTGTCCAAAAGAAATGTTTAAATCTATTCTTCGCGCTAGACCATTTGATAGTGAAGAAGAATGTTTAGATGCAGTTTTAAAACATAAAGTACAAAAAGGGGATGCCGTATTCATTCGTTATGAAGGTCCAAAGGGTAGTGGTATGCCAGAAATGTTCTATACATCAGAAGCTATCAGTAGTGATAAAGAATTGGGTAAGAGTATCGCACTAATTACAGATGGTCGTTTCTCTGGAGCAAGTACAGGTCCTGTCATTGGTCATTGTAGTCCAGAAGCGGTTGATGGTGGTCCTATTGCCTTAGTTGAAGAGGACGATTTAATTGAGATCGACGTTATGGAAAGAAAATTAAATATTGTTGGTGTTAAAGGTGAGCGTAAATCCATGGAAGAAATTGACGAGATTTTAGCTGAAAGACGTAAAAACTGGAAACCAAGAGAAAGAAAATATAAAAATGGCGTGTTGCGTTTGTTTAGTGAACATGCCGCAAGTACGATGAAGGGTGCTTACTTAGAATATAAATAAGAGGAGGGAAACAGAAATGAATAAAGTATTAGAAGAGATTTCAAAGATTGGTATTTTACCAGTCGTTGTATTAGAAGAGACAAAAGATGCAAAACCACTTGCCAAAGCACTATGTTCTGGTGGTTTACCTTGTGCTGAAGTAACATTTAGAACAGCAGCTGCCAAAGAATGCATTTCAATCATGCGTAAAGAATTTCCTGAAATGTTAGTAGGGGCTGGAACTGTATTAACTGTTGAACAAGTGGATGAAGCATTAGAAGCAGGGGCTCAATTCATTATCAGTCCAGGCTTTGATGAAGATGTTGTAAAACATTGTTTAGAAAAGAATGTACCTGTTACTCCAGGAACATGTACACCTAGTGATGTACAAAAATGTTACCGTTTGGGTTTGGATGTTGTAAAATTCTTCCCTGCTGAAGCTGCTGGTGGATTGAAAATGATCAAATCCATCGCAGCTCCATATACACAAATGAAATTCATTCCAACAGGTGGAATTAACGCGAACAATATGAAAGACTACTTAGAATACGACCGTATCTTAGCCATTGGAGGTAGCTGGATGGTGAAGGGTGATTTAATCAAGAATGGTGAATTTGATAAGGTAGAAGCTATGACTAAAGAGGCTGTAACTAAACTTAAGGAGGTTCGCTAATTATGAAACAAAAAGTAGTCACTTTTGGAGAAATCATGTTGCGTCTAGCACCCGAAGGATATTATCGCTTTGTACAAGCTGATACTTTTGGTGCAACTTATGGTGGTGGAGAAGCCAATGTAGCTGTTTCTTTAGCTAACTATGGTTTTGACGCCAAATACGTAACTCGTCTTCCAAATCATGAAATTGGCCAATGTGCCATCAATTCATTACGCAAATATGGTGTAGACACATCTTATATTGCTCGTGGTGGAGACCGTATTGGAATCTACTACTTGGAAAAAGGAGCTAGCCAACGTCCTAGTAAAGTTATTTATGATCGTGCAGGCTCTAGTATCTATACAGCTACAAGTGCTGATTTTAACTGGGATGAAATCTTTAAAGATTGTGCTTGGTTTCACATTACTGGAATTACACCAGCACTATGTGACAATGTAGCCAAACTTACAATTGAAGCTTGTAAGAAAGCTAAGGAGTATGGAGTTAAGATTTCATGTGACTTGAACTATCGTAACAAGTTATGGTCAAAAGAAAAAGCTGGAGAAGTCATGGCTAAGATTTGCGAATATGTCGATGTATGTATTGCCAACGAAGAAGATGCAGCCGATGTATTTGGAATCAAGGCCAGTGATACGGATGTAACAAGTGGTGAAGTCAATCGCGAAGGATATAAGGAAGTAGCTAGTGAATTGACACGTCGTTTTGGATTTGAAAAAGTAGCCATCACATTAAGAGAGTCAATCAATGCCAATATCAACAACTGGTCAGCGATGTTGTATGATGGAAAAGATTACTATTTCTCAAAGAGATACAATATGCAGATTGTAGATCGTGTAGGTGGTGGAGACAGCTTTGGAGCTGGATTGATTGCGGCAAGCCTAGAAGAATATGATCCTCAGGCAACCATTGAATTTGCGGTAGCCGCAAGTTGTTTAAAACACTCTGTCGAAGGTGATTTCAACATGGTAAGCATGGATGAAGTGTTGAAATTAGCAGGTGGAGATGGTTCAGGCCGCGTTCAAAGATAATTCAATTATTTGGTAGTAACAGAGTACTATCATGTATTTATTTCTCTATTTCAACAACAATACTTACATAAAGTGTCTAACTTTTAGTTATCCGTTACTATATATTCTAGGAAGAGCTTGTCACTCTTCCTTTTGTCGTGAAAAATAAGGCTATGATGAATATTGAATTTATGGTATGTTTAGTGCTTGCGATATTGTTTCTTGTTATAGGGATTATATTCTCATTCTTAAAAGAAGAAGGGGCTAAGTATGTTTCTGGTTTTAGTACACTAAATCATCCAGAAAACTATGATAAGGCATCTATTTCTTTGGATATGCGAAATCAATGTTTTACATATGCATTGATTCTATTCCTAGGAGCTATTCTTTCCTATTTCATATCTGCCATTATCGCTATACCAACCTATGTTATATGGGGTATTGTTTTCTTTAAGTCTGTACATTTGGATGGAGAAAAAGCATTCGAAAAGTATTTGATTAAGTAATATAACGCAAAAATTTTATTTTTAACTTTTCAAAGTTAAATTGAAAAAGAATGAGTATCTTACATGCTTTTAGATTGAATATAAGTGTTGACTGAAAGAATGAAAAATATATATAATCATTCTAAAACGAACGATTAGGAACTGCTTATGTTTCATGTAAAGAAAAGAACTCTTTTAATGATAGCTTGAATTGTATGGTTAATTGCCGGGTTTAATGTAGCGTGATTAGGTGTGCTTTCATATCATGTGATTGAATCTAAATAGTATTCATATATTTTAGCGATTGTTGTGTTCTCTATATTTGGAATGATGTTTTTCAAAATGAGTAAAAAACACACAAAACGAATTATGGAATATGAAGCAACACGTACCTTCTGGCACTTCTTTGATTTAAAAGCCTATATGATCATGGTTTGTATGATGGGTGGAGGAATTGGATTTAGAGCAGCAGGAATTTTTCCGGATATCTTTATCGCATTCTTTTATTTAGGCCTTGGATATGCACTTGCTTTAGTGGGAGTTACTTTCTTAAGAAACTATGTTCAATATAAAAACTAAAAAAAAGAGATCCATATGAAGTTAGCGTATCAGGAAAAATCTATGTGTAACAGGATTATGTTGTATAGACCAATCTCTTGCCACATTTATTTTTGAGATTATTCGTGTGAACAATGTGATAAACGTGCATTGGATTGCTTAAGTATTATTAAAGAGAGTGGTACAAAAGAGATTGATTTATCACAAGATGTATTAAATGAAATGAGAAACCAATCAAGTTCGGTTTATAACAAGTTGGGGATGCGTAGTTTGATGCGTATACAAAAAATATGAATAAAGGAGAATAAAAAATGAATACAGTAACAATGAAAAATGTTGAATTTGGTGCAGGTGTACCAAAGATTTGTGTTCCTATTTGTGGAAAGGGTAAAGAAGATGTTTTAGAACAAGCGAAAATCATTCTTGATACACCAGCTGATATTATTGAATGGCGTATGGATTGGTTTGAACAAGTTGAAAATACTGCATCTGTAGTAGAAATGGCTAAAGAATTACGTGAAGTATTTAAAGAAACTCCAGTATTAGCTACTTTCCGTTCTAAAAAAGAAGGTGGAGAATTAGAAGTTTCTACTGAATACTATGTAGAATTAAATTGTGCTGTTGCCAAAAGCGGTTATGTAGATGCTGTAGATGTTGAATTATATACAGGAGATAAGGAAGTTGAAACGATTGTAACAACAGCTCATGAAAATGGAGTAAAAGTAATTATGTCAAACCATGACTTCTTTAAAACACCATCTAAAAAAGAAATCATTTCTCGTTTATGCGCTATGCAAGAAAAGGGTGCAGACATTCCTAAGATTGCAGTTATGCCTCAATCAAAAAAGGATGTATTGACATTATTATCAGCTACAAATGAAATGGCTGAAGAACATGCCAATCGTCCAATCATCACAATGTCTATGGCAGCTACTGGAGTTATCTCTCGTTTAGCTGGTGAAGTATTTGGTTCTTGTTTGACATTTGGTGCTGCTAAAAAGGCAAGTGCTCCAGGTCAAATGGGTGTTAATGATCTTAAGACGGTTCTTGAAACTTTACACAAAAGTTTATAATCAATAAGGCAGGTTTAAATAATCTGCCTTTTTTCATTGACATATGATATCAAAGTGATATCATTTAGATAGTGGAGGTGCTTATATGACAGAAAAAGTTTTAAGCAATAAAAAGAATGGCATGACCATGATGATAATATGGATTGTTTTATATCTTGTAGCCTTGTTGATGACAATACTTGGAGTAGCATTAATTTGGCCTTTATTTATTATTGGTGTTGTATGGCTATGCATTGGTTGGATTCCATTTCTTGGTTTAAAAGTATTAAAGCCACAAGAAGCCTTGGTTTTGACATTATTTGGTAAATATGTAGGTACTTTAAAGGATGCTGGATTTTATTTTGTCAATCCTTTTTGTCAGGCTGTTAATCCAGCCGCAAAGACAAAACTAAATCAAAGTGGAGATGTGGATGATGGTTCTAAGAAGAGTATTTTTCAAGCGCAAAATAATGGAACAGTAGAAATGGCTTCTAAAAAAGTATCTTTGAAAATCATGACTTTAAACAACAATCGTCAAAAAATCAATGATTGTTTGGGAAATCCTGTTGAGATTGGAATTGCCGTGATGTGGCGTGTTACAGATACCGCAAAAGCTGTATTTAATGTAGATAACTATAAGGAATATCTTTCTTTACAATGTGATAGTGCATTAAGAAATATTGTTCGTATTTATCCTTATGATGTCGCTGAAAATGTAGATACAACAGGTGATGGTATTGCCGATGAAGGAAGTCTTAGAGGTTCTAGTGAAGTAGTAGCTTCTAGAATTCGTGATGAAATTCAAAGTAAAGTAAAAGATGCGGGTCTTGAAATTATTGAGGCAAGAATTACATATTTGGCATATGCACCAGAAATTGCAGCCGTTATGCTACAAAGACAACAGGCAAGTGCGATTATTGATGCACGTAAGATGATTGTGGATGGAGCTGTTGGTATGGTTGAAATGGCATTGGAGCGTTTGAATGAAAATGGGGTTGTAGAATTAGATGAAGAAAGGAAAGCGGCTATGGTTTCGAACTTATTAGTCGTACTTTGTGGAAACCATGATGCGCAGCCAGTCGTTAATTCTGGCAGCTTGTATTAATGGAAAAGAAACAGATTCCTTTGCGTCTTTCAAAAAAATTGTATGATCAAATCGCTTCATGGGCAGAAGACGATTTTCGCAGTGTCAACGGACAAATTGAATACTTGCTGACGGAATGTGTGAAACAAAGAAAAAAGAATGGCAAATATGTCAGTGATACAATGGATGAGCCTATTGAATTGGATGTTAAGTAAGAGAGTGTAGAAATACATTCTTTTATTTTTGGAAAAAATAAAAGCTTTCAAAGGTTTAAGCTGAAAAACTTGGTATCTTAAGCTACTTTTAAAGGTTAAATTTTGAAGACTTGGTTAATTGAATAGTCATTTTGTCTAAGTTGTACATTGTAATGTATATGTAAAAAACATAAAATACTCTAAAAATAGGAGGTAAATTTATTTATGTATACAAACAATTATTCAAACTCAGTTAGCACAAATTCATTATATAAAGTATACAGTTGGATGATGGTAGGACTTGGAATTACGGCAATCACTTCGGCTTTGTTGTATGCTTCTGGCATATTCATGCTTATTATTCAGATTCCCATGATTTCACTATTATTATTCATAGTACAAATTTCGTTAACGATTTCAATGGGACGTCAATTATCACGTAACACACCAGCTTCTAGTATGAAGACGATGTTTATTGTGTATTCACTTACAATGGGAATCAATATGACATCGTTGGCTTATGTATATAGTGCTGGACAGATTGCAGCTGCCTTTGGCATTAGCGCAATTTACTTTGCATGTTTAGCCATTATTGGTAAGACGACTAAAATGGATCTTAGTAAAGTGGGAAACATTTGTTTGATTGGTTTGGTTGCGATGATCTTTAGTCAATTTTTCTTCATGCTATTTAGAGTTGGCATGGATGTACGCTTATGGAGCGTGATTGGACTCTTATTATTTACCGGACTTACGGCTTGGGACATACAAAAAATGAATTATATGTTGGATGGCTATGAAGATGAAAAAATATCGATTTATATGGCGTTACAGCTATACTTAGATTTTTTGAATATCTTCTTATACATTTTGCGATTATTAGGACGTAGAGATGATTAGTTTCATCTCTATTTTTTATGGTTTACAAAGTAAACTAATATTGTATACTTTAATAGTTAACAAAATGAACTAAAGAAGTATGTATGAAAGTATTAAAGAAAATAGGAATTACTATATTATGTTTATTATTGATATGTGGAATAGGAATTGTTTATCTATTTCCCAAGGAATATAGCTCATTAAAATCATTAAAAAAATCGATGCTTATCCAATGTATACAATGGATTATAGTGCGGATTATGGATTGGATGAATTTTTAGAAAAAGGTGCTAGCAATGATAAAGAGCTTGTCGAATTTGTGGGGAATCACGTAATGAAGGGATTACCATTAAGTATTAAGATTCCAGATTTAGGTTGTTCTACATTTATTGCACAAAATAAAAATTCAGGATATTTATTCGGACGCAACTTTGATATGGATTATTCGCCAAGTGTATTAGTGAAGACGAAACTTAAAAATGGGTATGCCTCTATATCCATGGTGAATTTAAGTTTTGTAGGATATAATGAAAAATATTTACCAGATACATTAAAGGATTCATTGGTGAATTTGGCAGCCCCTTATGCACCACTAGATGGAATGAATGAAAAAGGTTTAGCGGTTGGTGTATTGTTGATTGATACAAAACCAACAAATCAGAATACAAAAAAGGTAGATATCACAACAACAGCAATTCGTTTAATGCTTGATAAGGCGAAAAATGTGGATGAAACATTAGAATTATTATCATCTTATGACGTGCATTCAAGTGCGAATAGTTGTTATCACTTCCAAATTTGTGATGCTTCTGGAAAGAGTGTTGTCGTAGAATATGTGGATAATGAAATGAAGGTTGTATATCCGGATAAGAATTATCAGTGTGCTACGAATTTCTCGCTTACAAATCCATATGCAGAATTTAATTTTGGCCAAGACCGCTACCAAATTATTGATGAAAAATTAAGTTCCACAAATGGAAAACTATCCAGTCATGAGGCTATGCAACTTTTATCCGATTGTTCGCAAGATGCGCATAAGAATAAGCAGGGAAAAATCTCAAAGACACAATGGTCTTGTGTATATGATTTAAAGAATAAAAAGGTAACGATTTGTGTGAATGAATATTATGATGCGAAATACACAATTTCTGTGCTAGAATAAAGCTATGAAAAAGAATGAACAAGTATTAGAAGCGTGGCTTCAAATGACAACCGTTATTAATAATGAGAGAATTACTCCAGATCTTCCTTACAATGAGTCGATGATTTGTCGTTATTTATATCAAAATCAAGATATAAATGTAACCGCAACGGATTTATGCAACTATATGCGCATGCAAAAATCGCAGATGAATCGTACGCTTACGAATATGGAAAAAAAGGGATTGATTACACGTATTCGTAGTGAACAGGATACGCGTAAAATCTATATTACATTAAATGATTCGATGATTCGAATCTATAAGAAGCAACATGAAAAGATTTTAAAGATCGTAGATGAATTGTTTGATAAGATTGGTTATGAAAAACAACCAGAAGTGATTGAACTGTTTGATTTGATTACGCAAACCGCAAAAGAAATGTTGTAAAGATAAGCTGGATTTCCAGCTTTTTTCTTTTGTTTCATAAAGAGTTCTTTTTTGGTAGAATATAGATGTCGTTTGGGGAGGCTTTTATGAAAAAAACAAATTATGCAAAAGACGTATTGGTTGTATTATTAGGGAATTTCATGGTGGCAGTGTCCGTTGCTTTTTTTGTTTTACCAAATAATACATTAACCGGAGGCGTAGCCGGTGTTGCCGTGTCATTAAAACCATTATTACCATTTGTACCATCCGTATGGCTGATCAACATATTGATGATTGGACTCTACGTTGTTGGTGCAATTTTTTTGGGGAAGGCATTTGCACTGAAATCATTGATTTCAACATTTAGTTATTCATTTTTTGTCTCATTACTAACATATGTGACAACTTTATTTCCCAAAGACACATTTATCATGCAACCCATGTTGGCAAGTATTTATTGTGGGTTGATTTCGGGAATTGGCTTAGGTCTATGCTTTAGAGTGAACGCAAGTACTGGAGGTATGGATATTCCAGCCTTGTTGATTCATAAGTATACTCATATTTCTTCAGGAAATTCAGTAATGATCATTGATGCTCTAACTGTATTGTTGGGAATGTCTACGTATGGTGTAGAACCAGCCTTGATTGGAGTTTTATCTGTATTCACAACTGGTTTTGCGATTGATAAAACAATTTTGATTGGTTCAAGTACGGCAATCAACTGTATGGTTATTTCAGATAAGTGGTTTGATATTAAAAATCATGTATTAAACAATATGGAGCGTGGTGTTACAATTTTAGAAGGTAAGGGTGGATATACAAATGAATCCAAACCTGTATTGATGATTGTAATTCCACAAAAAATGTATTCGAATTTAGAACACGAAATCATGCAGTTAGATCCAAGAGCTTTTATTATTGTAAATAGTGTTCATGAAGTCGATGGTGAAGGATTTACTTATGAATTGGAGGACTTAAAGTGACGACAAAACTAGTGATTTGTGACATTGATGCTACATTAGTTAATGAAAAGAAAGAATTAACGCCGAGGACAAAAGAAGCTTTGATCAAGCTTCATAAAAAAGGTATTTATTTTGGGATTGCCTCAGGTCGTCCGGCCGATGAATTAAAACGAAATAAAGAGTATTGGGATTTACCTTTTGACTTTGATTTTGTGGTAGGGATGAATGGAGCAGAACTTTGGGATGGCGTACATCAAAAATTCTATAGCTATTTCATGATGAAAAAGGAATGGTTAAAAGAAACCATGGAAATCATGAAAGTTGTCAAATGCAATCCAATGATATATTGGAATGGAAAGATTCGTTGTGTTCATATTGATGATTGGATGATTCATTCGGCTTCTACATCGCATAAAGAATTGGAAGTTGTAAAATTAGAAGATTTCTATGCACATGAAAACGCAAAAATCATGTTCCGTATGAAAGAAGAGGATATGCCTAAAGCGGAAGCTTGGGTAAAAGAGCATACAAATCCTTATTATCATGGTTTTAAAACGCAATCCACATTACTTGAATTTTGTGATAAAAGAATCAATAAGGGATATGGACTACAAAAAATATGCGAACTCAATGATTTAGACATAAAGGATGTCATGGCCTTTGGAGATACATCCAACGATAATGACATGTTAAAAGTAGCAGGTTGTGGTGTTTGTATGATCAATGGTACGGATGATACAAAGGCTTGCGCCAATGCCATCACAAAACAGGATAATGAACATGATGGGTTAGCTATTTATTTAGAAGAAAGTGGGATTTTATGTTAAAAGTATGCGTGATTGGTGGAGGACCATCTGGATTGATGGCTGCCTATACCGCAAGCTTAGTCGGTCACCAGGTGGAGTTGTTTGAGAAAAATAAACAATTAGGAAAGAAGTTGCAACTTACAGGACATGGACGTTGTAATGTGACGAATAATTGTTCAAAAGATGAATTCTTTAAGCATGTTGTGCACAATGAAAAATTCTTATATAGTCCATTCTCACAATTCTCTAATTTGGATATGATCCAATTTTTAAAATCCAATGGTTTACCTACCATTGAAGAAGATCATGGGCGTATGTTTCCTGGTTCGAATTCAAGTCAGGATGTTGTTTTATTGTTTGTGGAATTATTACGCAAAAATAATGTGATTCTACATATGGATGAAGCATGTACAGATTTAATGGTTGAAGATGATAAAGTGGTTGGAATCAAAACAGATAAAGGTTTGTATTCGTTTGATGTAGTGATTGTTGCGACAGGTGGAAAGTCTTTTGTGTCGACTGGAAGTAGTGGCGATGGATATAAATGGGCGAATACATTAGATATCAAAGTCAGTGATTTATATCCTGGATTGGTTTCTTTACGAACAAAAGAAATTTTTGATTTAGCAGGTCTTTCTTTGCAGAATGTGGGTATTCAAGCAAAGAAAGATAAAAAAGTTTTATATAAACAATTGGGCGACATTTTGTTTACTCATGAAGGTTTTAGTGGACCAGGTATTTTGGCCATGTCAAGCTATGTGATTAATAAAGAACCAGAAAAAATCATATTGGATTTGATTCCGGATAAATCAGTGGATGAAGTGGATGCATTTTTACTAGAAAGAATGAATCGTTCTTCAAATAAACAATTGAATCACATACTTGAAATGATGATACCTAAGAGATTGGTACAATATATCATGGATCGTTTAAATATTGATGATTCTTTAAAAGCCAATGAAACAACAAAAGTACAAAGAAGAAGTATTAGTGAATTATTGAAATGTTTAGATTTTAAAGTGTCTAGTTTTGCCGGATTTGATCAGGCTATGATAACTGTAGGTGGAATCAAGACGAATCAGATTCAGCCTCAGACAATGGAGTCTAAGAAAATTAAAGGCTTAAAGTTTGTGGGCGAAGTTCTTGATTTGGATGCACAAACAGGCGGCTATAATTTACAGATTGCATGGACAACGGGCTTTGTTGCAGGAAGTACAATTGAATAAAGGAAAAAAGAAGGGATGGTTAAAGTCCCTTCTTAAATTTTGATGCAGGTATATGGCAATAAGCCCCTGGATTTTTATCCAGGTATTTTTGATGGTATTCTTCGGCATTAAAAAAGTTTTTCATAGGCTCTACTTCAACAGCTAGAGGTAAATCATATTTCTTTTGGATTTCATTATATTTAGATTGGATGATTTCAAAATCTATTTTTTCCACATAATAAATACCTGTACGATAGGAAATACCAATGTCTTCACCTTGTTGGTTGACAGAAACAGGATCAATAATGTCAAAGTATAAGTCTAGAATTTTAGGTAATGAAATCACTGTGTCATCATATTGAATTTCTAAAGTTTCTGCATGACCAGTCAAACCTTTTTTGACATCCTTATATACTGGGTTTTCTGTGTTACCATTCGCATAACCAACGGTTGTTTTTACAATTCCATCAAATTGATCAAAATAATGCTGCACACCCCAAAAGCAGCCTCCAGCTAAATATATTGTTTTTATCATTTTAATTTATAATATTTTCCTTTCGAATCTTTTTTATAGCGCCCAACTTTTTTTGCGTAGTCACTCTCAATCCATTTGGAAAGTTTACATTTCTTTTGTTTGTTTGCTAAGATGGGCATTAAATACTTACTTAAATCATCAATAGATGCATAGCGGGTATTGATTTTTGGATATTTCTTTAGTGCTTCTATTACCTCTTCATCACTTGCTTCATTTGGCTTTGAGGTATTTGTTTGTTTCTTTTGTTTTTGTGTCTGTTTTGGTTGAGACTTAAGCGTTTCTTCCTTTAAAGGCAACAAGAACGGGTCTCTTGTCTGTAAGATTTCAATGTCGATATCTTTTCCTTGGAACAACAAGGCTTGTTTAATACCTTGAAATCCTTGATCATTTGTGACAAGAAGAATTTTTTTAGGGACTATATTGGCAACAATTTGTCCAAGTAAAGTAGCACAATAGATATCCGCAAAATTCTTTTGGCTTTGGTGTGTATTGAAACAATAAGAATTTGGGAAATCCTTCGCAATCGCAAAGATTTGTTGCCAGCACTTTTGCCCTATTTTTTCAAAGTTTCCAAAGAAAAAGAAGACGCTAGGACTTGTGGCTTTTAGCGTGTTTGTGTCAAATTGTTGGACATTTTCACAGTCAATACAATAGAGTGTATAGTCTTCAAAATTATCGATTTTAATATCTTGTGGAGAGAAACTCATGCATTGAGAAAATGTTCCGATTGAAAAATTAAGTTGTGACATTTCATTCATCCTTTCGTAAATAATTATAGCACATCGTGGTATTCTTGCTTTGAATTTGTTATAATAAACTTCAAAGGGGGAGTTTTAGTGGCTTATTATCACATCTTAAAAGAACGTCGAACAAACCTAAAACTTTCCATTCAGGATGTTTCAAATCAGACGCGTTTAGCGCCTCAATATATACAAGCAATCGAAGAACACAACCTTGATGTTTTCTCCGATGACTTATCTTTCGTTCGCTATTTTGTGCATGCCTATTCGGATGCGATTGGTGTAAATTGGCAGGCCATTTCAGATGAAGTTGATGTGGATGTCAATGAATTTGCGCATCAAAGAGACATGGCTTTAACTATGGCACAAAGACGTATGGTTGAACAAATGGCGAGTGTTCAAAAGACAAAAAAGACGACTAAGAAAAAGAAAAAATCATCTTTAGGATGGTTTCAAAAACATGTCAGTAGAACAAGTTCTTCATTGAACGCAAACCAGACGAAGATCATCAAAATGCTTGTCCTGATTGGAATCATTGGATTGGGAGTTTTATCCTTGATCAATGTGGGATTGCGTTCGATTTCAAATCAAAAACTAGCAACGCAGCAAGAGCTTCGTGAAGAGCAATTGTCTAAAAAAGAACAGGAGACAAATAAACTCGCAAACCAGCGTAAAAAAGCTAAAGAGGCTCAGGCTTTAGTTGTTGATAAAATTAGCGGTGAAACCAACGCATATCAGCTTTCGAATATTCAATCGGATGTAAAAACATTGGATTTAAGTATTACGTTACCGACAAAGACAAAAATTACTTTGAAAAAGAATGATGAAACAATTAATGACACTTCAAAAGTATATACGGGTACATTCAATCATAGCTTAGAATTATCCGATGATTGTACTTTTGAAATTAGTATTGAGACATATTCAGAAAACAGTATTTCTATTGACGGAAAAGAAATTTCTTTTGATAAAGAAGGTTGGAAGCAGGGTGAGCCTGCCATTATCACACTACAAATTGGTAAGGGATACCAAAAACCTGTTGAAGAAGATGAAACTGAATATGAGGATAGTGACTATGATTACGATTATGATTATGGTTACACAGATGAAAATCTATATGCACAAGGGGAGGATGTAACTTATGGCCAAGATGAATATGCCGAACAGACTAACAATTATTAGAATTTTATTAGTTCCTGTTGTTGTGGCTGTATATTTATGTATGGACCCGACCATTGGTGTTATAGATGAAGCAAGTGGTCTTGCACTACGTGATGTGATTGCATTTGTAATTTTTGCGGTTGCGAGTATTACAGATTTCTTTGATGGAATGTTAGCAAGAAAGAACAATTGGATTACTTCTTTTGGAAAATTTGCGGATCCCATCGCAGATAAGATGTTAGTGAACACAGTTTTGATCTTGATGGTTTATTTTCATCAAGCCAATGTGATTGCAGTATTACTAATGATCGCAAGAGACTTGATTGTTGATGGCTTACGAATGAGCGCAGCTAATTCTGGTGAAGTTGTAAGTGCAGGTATTTTTGGAAAACTAAAGACAGTACTACAAATGTTTGCACTTGTATTCTTGTTATTGAAAGATTGGCCGTTTGTCTATATGGGTATTTGTATGGACCAAATATTGTTGTGGGCAGCAACAGTGGCTTCTTTATATAGTGGATGGATTTATTTCAACCAATTGAAAAAATACGTTTTGGAGACTATGTAATGACTGAGGCAAAACAACTTGTTTCTTTATGTACAGAAAATCATTTGACTATTTCTAGCTGTGAAAGTCTAACGGCTGGCCTATTTACGAGTACGATTGCTTCTATTCCTGGGGCAAGTGTTATTTTAAAAGGTGGTCTAGTGACTTATTTTACACCAATGAAAAGTGTATTAGCTCATGTGGATGTGAACTTAATTCAAAATTATGGTGTAATTAGTGAAGAGTGTGCCTATGCCATGGCCAAAAACACAAGAGAAATTATGGATGTGGATTATTGTGTGTCTTTTACGGGCAACGCAGGTCCGAGTGCCTGGGAAGAAAAACCAGCAGGAAGAGTCTATTGTGCTATTGCTTCTAAAAAAGAGGTTCGTGTATATGGTTTTCAATGTACAGGTCTATCTAGAAATGATGTAAGAGAGCATGTTGTTTGTCAAATGATAGATATATTGATACAAACAATTCAAAAGGAGAATATATGCCAAAAGAAAAAGTAGAAACAAATAAAGATAAACTTTTAAGTGATGTACTAACAGAAATCGAAAGGGAATATGGTAAAGGTTCTGTCATGAAATTAGGGGATAGAGCAGCCGTAGATATTGAACCCATTCCTTCTGGAAGTTTATTATTGGATGATGCTTTAGGTATCGGTGGATATCCAAAGGGAAGAATTATTGAAATCTTTGGTCCAGAATCAAGTGGTAAAACAACACTTGCTTTACATGCCGTTGCAGAAGTTCAAAAAAAGGGTGGTCGTGCAGCCTTTATTGATGCGGAAAACGCAATCGATCCAGTATACGCAAAAAATTTAGGTGTTAACATTGATGAGTTGATTTTATCTCAGCCAGATTCTGGGGAACAAGGTTTAGACATTATGTTGATGCTTGTTGAAAGTGGAGCTGTTGATTTGGTTGTTGTGGACAGTGTTGCAGCTTTAGTTCCACAAGCTGAATTAGATGGTGAAATGGGAGATAATCAAGTTGGATTACAAGCTCGTATGATGTCAAAGGCAATGCGTAAGCTTGCCGGAGCAATGAACCAAAATGATTGTACAGCTATTTTTATCAACCAGCTTCGTGAAAAAGTAGGTGTTATTTATGGAAATCCAGAAACAACTCCGGGTGGCCGTGCATTAAAATTCTATTCTTCTGTTCGTGTGGATATTCGTAAGGCGGATGCCATAAAAAATGGTACAGATATTGTTGGAAACAAAGTAAAAGTTAAAATTGTTAAGAATAAGGTAGCACCTCCATTTAAGTCTGCCGTATTAGAAATTATGTATGGCGAAGGAATTTCTTACATTAGTGAATTATTAGATTTATGTGTCGATGCCAATATTGTAAAAAAAGCAGGGGCATGGTTCAGTTATGAAGGAGAAAAAATCGGTCAGGGTAAAGAGGCTGCCAAAGCTTACATTAAGGCAAATCCAGAATTCAAATCAATGCTTGAAGAAAAATTAAAGGAATTTAAAACAAACAAAGAAGTTGAAGAATAAGAGTTCTGCGTAGAACTCTTATTCTCGTTTAGAGGTATATATGGCACGTTTAGAAAAAAATAATTATAAATCCATTCAAAAAAATGAATTAAATGATCCCGTAGTATTTGTGGTGGATATGATCAAAGGGTTTGTGAACATAGGGCCCTTACATGATGAAGTCATTGGCAATGTGGAAAAGAATATTGAAAATCTATTAACAAGCTTAGACTGCAACAATGTCTTTGTATGTGATTCACATCCACCAAAGACGCGTGAATTCAATTCGTTTCCAACGCATTGTGTAATTGGCAGTGAAGAAGCTGAAGTAGTAGATTCTTTAAAGCCATTTGTGAAACACGTAATTAAAAAGAACAGTACGAATACATTTGTGGCACCAGAATTTGAAGAGTTTCTAAATTCAGATTTGAAGTATTATCGTGATATAATTGTGACGGGCTGTTGTACAGATCTTTGTGTTCTTCATTTCGTATTGAGCTTAAACACATGGTTGAATGAACATAATATGAATGAATATCGTATTGTCGTGGTTGAAAACTGTACAGAAACCTATCATATACCAGAAATACATGAAGCCACATTCTGGAATGATGTCGCATTTAGAATGATGGAAATGAATGGCATTCAAGTTGTTTCTGAAGTAAGGGAGTAAAGATTATAAAATGAAAGATAAGAGAAATTTAAGTTTAGTCATGGACTTTTATGAACTAACAATGAGTCAATGTTATTTTAATGATAATAAAGACAAAGAAGTCGTATTTGACTTATTCTATCGTAAAAATCCGGATGACGGGGGATATTGTGTATTTGCAGGCTTGGAACAAGTTGTAGACTATGTTTCTAATTTACATTTTGAAAAAGAAGATATTGATTATTTGCGCTCATTAAACCAATTTAGTGAAGATTTTCTAGAATATCTATCAACCATTCGTTTTACTGGAGATATTTATGCGATTCCAGAAGGAACACCTGTATTTCCTCATGAACCATTAGTTCGTGTAAAAGCGCCAATTATTGAAGCGCAACTTGTAGAAACGGCATTACTTTTGGCAATCAATCACCAGACTTTGATTGCGACAAAATCACGTCGTATTGTACAAGCCAGTGAAGGAAGAGCTGTTATGGAATTTGGTGCACGTCGAGCTCATAACTTTGATGCAGCCATTCTAGGAGCTAGAGCAGCTTATATTGCAGGTTGTGCAGGAAGTGCCACTACGTATTCAGGAAAAGAGTTTGGTGTACCTGTACTTGGTACAATGGCTCACTCATTTATTCAAAGCTTTGATACCGAATATGATGCATTTATGTATTATGCCAAAACATATCCAGACGCATGTACTTTATTGATTGATACATATTCTACTTTAAAATCAGGTATTGTGAATGCGATTAAAGTAGCTAAGGATTATTTAGAACCAAATGGATACCGCTTAAAAGGTGTTCGTATTGATAGTGGAGATATGTCATATCTTTCTAAAAAAGTTCGCAAAATGTTAGATGAAGCAGGAATGAAAGATTGTAAGATTGTTGTATCCAATTCCTTGGATGAATATGTCATTGAATCTTTGATTCATCAACAAGGCGCTAAAATTGATTCGTTTGGGGTTGGTGAAAACTTGATTTGTTCAAAAAATTCGCCAGTATTTGGTGGTGTTTATAAAATGGTGGCGCTTGAAAAAGATGGCCATATGATTCCGAAAATCAAAATTAGTGACAATGTTGAAAAAGTGACAAATCCAGGTATGAAGAATTTGAATCGTATCATGGACAAAGAAACAGGTATGGCTATTGCCGATTTATTGACATTAGAAGATGAAGTGATCGATACAACGCAAGATCTAACTATCTATCATCCAATGTCACGTTGGAAATACAAAGTGATTCCTGCCAATACATATACAGTACGCGATATGTTAGTGCCAATCTTTAAAGATGGTAAGCTAGTATATGATCTTCCAAGCCTAGAAGAAATTCGTGCATATAGTGAAAAGGAACTAGCTACAATTTGGGATGAAATCAAACGTTTTGTATATCCGCAAGAATATTATGTTGACTTAAGTGAAAAGTTATTGAATCTTAAGTTAGAAATGTTGAAAAAGTATAAATAAAAAAGAAACCGTCGCTTGACGGTTTTTGTGTTAAATACAGCTTTCAAAGAATGCACGCATGTCCTTGGCTAATAGATCAAAGCTTTCTTTACCAAGATAAGCCATATGTCCACTTGGATATTCACCAATTGTAACTCGATTTTGATCTAGGTTGGAATGGGTTGCCAAATATCTGGCATTTCCAGCCGTTGTACAAAGATCATATAGACCTGAGGCAAAGAAGACTTTCATCTGTTTGTTTCTTCGCATACATCCAGCTAAGGATTGGGCAGGACTCGTTTTGAATTCACGATTCCATGTCATATTTACATCAAAGACTAAGCCTTTTGAGATGCGATCACTTGTGATATTCAATTCTTGACGCATCAATCCATAGGCAGTCTGGAAAGCAGGTGTATATTGTCCCATAGCTGGGTCATCCGCAATGACATTGGCTTCCATGATTTCTGGATCATCATTCCATGTATAACGCCCGTCATAGAATCCTAAAGCTAAGCCCTTGTCTTCTAATAATTTATGCGCAAAGCCTTTTTGCATATCCATATGTAAATGGTGTCTTAACCAATATGTTTTATCAATACCAGAATAGTAAGCTAGTTTATCCGCAATTTCTTCTTTATTAGGACAGGTATCCCCTAAAAATAAGGCTGTGACATATTCAGTGGATGCGAATGTAAAGGCTTCATCAATAAAGTCTTTTTGTGAAATATTTTCCTTTGGATTATGGAAATAATTTGTGGCAGCCATTGTGATTAAGTCTGTTGCACTTGCTTCAACCGGAAGCTTTTCAATAAAGTAACTTCCAAGTAAGAAGATACCACTGACACTAATGCCCATCGTATCGGCCTTTTCAGGACCTGCACCCATCAACTCTCCTGCAAGTAAGGCACTTCTTGCCGTACCATAGCTTTCACCCGCAAGTAATACTGGTGAATTTCTACGGTTATAACGTGCTAAGAATTGTTCAATGAATTTAGAAACACTTCGAACATCGCCATGCGTTTCATAAAATTCTTTTCTTGCCTTTTCCTGAATCAAACGACCTAAACCTGTTCCAGCAGGATCAATAAAGACTAAATCACATAAGTCTAATAAACAATGAGGATTGTCTTCTAGTTCAAAAGGAGGAACAGTTGGAAGATTTAGTTCATCATCTAATTTTACAATTCTTGGGCCAAATAATCCCATGTGAAGCCAAAGACTTGCACATCCTGGACCTCCATTATAAATAAATAGAATAGGTCGTTTAGAATTGTCTTGAACATCACTTCTAAAATAGGCATAACTAAAGATGGATGCGACTGGATTATTTTCTTCATCTACAAAGAAATTGTCTTCACAAATTGTATGATAAGGAATGGTTGTTCCTTGAATTTGAATGCTTCCATCCGCCTCATATTTTGATTTTTCTAAGTTTTCTTGAATACGCATTATTTCACCTCGCACTTTTTGATAAAAACATTGAATATATCTTGCATCTCACCATATTTATGGGACAATGCTTCTGGATGAAATTGTACGGCATAAATTGGTAATGACTCATGTTCAATGGCTTCAATAATGCCATCTGGAGCTTTAGCTACAACTTTAAAGTTTGGTGCTAAATCTTTGATGGCCTGATGATGAAAACTATTCACATAAGCTTCATCACTTAAACTAGGATATAAAAAGCTATCCTTTTCAATATGGATCTTATGACTTGGATTTTCTCTTTTTTCTTGTTGCGCATGTTTAATGACGCTTCTTTTACAATACGATAAATCTTGATACAAAGATCCTTTAAAATAGACATTCAACATCTGAATGCCACGGCAGATTCCAAAAATGGGAATCTGTTTTTCCTTGGCATATTTTAATACTCGCATTTCATAATAATCACGGTCTAAGCTTGAATTACCTTGTAAAGGTTCTGGATTTTCATTATAAATCATAGGATTCACATCAATTCCACCTGTCACAATTAATCCATCTAATGGATTAACTTGAGCTTGAATTGTATCATAGTCATTTGTGATAGGAAGAATCATCGGGCAGCCACCACCACGAATAACACTATTAATATAGGCTTCATTGATAAATTGTTTAGGTAAATTCTCTTTATCCAATTCATTGCACGTTAGACCGATAATAGGCCTACGCATTTTTATCCTCCATAAGGGCAATTTCGATATTCTTTGTCTCTTTAATGATGTATTTTCCAGGAATAGCTTCATCTACATATTCCATTTCACCATTTTGGTTGTCATATGGATCGTTTGGTAAGAAGTTTTTGGCTGGCACAAAATCACCTTGGAATTTAGATGAACATGGAGTTCTAAAGGGATCTAGATATCCAAAATAGAAATCTCTTCTTTCTAAGTTTCCGGCACGATATGATCCTCCACCAAATGAACAATCTGCATATAACCATCCATATGGAGCTACATAGAATCTGGCCCAGTCATGATTGCCAATTGTTTCTGGTGTAGTATAAAGTCCAGCTTGCCAAGTGGCAGGAATGCCCGCAATACGACATAGAGTAATAAATGTCAATGCTTGTAAACCACAGTCACCCTTCAATCCAGTTGTGATATATTCTGGAATACAAGGTAAAGTCGCATAAGCACGTACATATGAATATGTGACATGACTTGTGATATAGTCATAAATCAATTTAGCCTTTAATAATGGATTTGTTTCTTTACCAATGATTTCTTTAACAACATCTTTTAAATAATCTGTAAATACAACGTGTGGCGCATATTCTTCAAGACAAGTATCTGGATGTTCATTCGTCACAATACTAGGATCTAATTCTTCATAGTGCATGTGATTGATGAATTCATATTCTACACTGAATTCTTCACCTTTTTCGTATGGTTTTTCAATATAAACACATCTTTGATCCACACTGTTATCATTTACTAGACCTTCATGGGATGTATTTAATATTTTAAAATCCTCAACCTGCGCATATTCTTTCGGAATAGGAAGCCATACACGAATCGTTTTTCCAGGCTTTTCAAATGCAGGATCCACCTTTAAGCTTGTCTTGACATGAATCTTGCAGTAAACATCCTTTTCTTCTTTCATTTTATGCATTACATCATCTAATAAAGTACTTGCAGCACCATCTTTTTCAATTAAACGATCTTTATAAACCTTACGCACTTTAATTAGGTTTTCAAAAAAATTGTCTTTTAAATACATTTTTCCCTCAATGAAGATCCATTCAAACGCATTGTCTTTGAATAATTCATCAAATTCTTCCTCTTTGAAATCTTCAATCTTTGATTTTAATAATTCAATGGCGTCTTCTTTTGAATACGTAAAATCTTCGGGAAGACGAGAAATCAATTCTTTTTCTAATTCTAAACGTTCCTTTAGTTTGGCAGGAATGTCCTTTTGAAGACGTAAATCAATCATCTCCTGCATCAATTTAAATTGCCCATTCCATTTTAATTTCATTAAATCTTCAGGAAGTGGCGTGTTCAATGTTGTCATGTTCATAAAAGTTCACCTCATTTTGATTATACTCTATTGTGAAAATTATTACATAAAAAAATGAAACTTATTGAAATAAGTTTCGAATTAATTCCTCCTGACTATATTTTTCCTGCATTTCTTTATCTACACTCATTAATATAGGGGGTAGATTTCTAAATGATTTGTAGTACTGTAAAATAAAAGATAACACGAAAAAAGGAGCCCATTCAGTCAGTGTCATATTGTCTTTTGGTTCCAAAAGGAATCCATCTTTTAAGACTTTACAATTTAAGGCGTATTCCAATTCATTGCCAAAATTCACTTTTAATATTTCTTCATCAAAAGAAAGAATGGGACTTAAATTGTCTAAAGGCGCATTCATACTATATTGATATGTATGTTGGTCAATTTGTTTCATCACTAAAGTTTTATATTTCATGCCTTTATTGTAGCTTATAATATATTTTGTTTCTGTTAAATATTATTAACATGATATAATCTTGTGGGTGATACAATGACATTTGAACAAATGAATTTAGATAAAAATATTATACAAGCCTTACATACATTAGGATATGAAAAACCATTACCCGTACAAGAAAAAGTCATTCCCAATATTCTTTTGGGAACGGATTGTATTGTGAAATCAAGAACGGGAAGTGGAAAAACAGCATCCTTTGCGATTCCTATCATTCAAAATCTAGAAATTGATGAAAGAAGCCCACAAGCATTGGTACTTACTCCCACTCGAGAACTAGCTTTACAGATTCAACAGGATTTTGATCGTATTGGAACCTTTAAAAAAATTAAGACTCTACCTATTTTTGGTAAGCAGCCATTTAAGTTTCAAAAGGAAGATTTGAAACAAAGATGTCATGTTGTGATTGGTACGCCAGGAAGAGTTTTAGATCATCTTCAACAACAAACACTGGATCCTTCAAAAATTAAATATGTAGTTTTGGATGAAGCGGATGAAATGTTGAATATGAACTTTTTAGATGAAGTACAGGCTATTTTAAAATATATGCCAAAAAAACATGTGACATGTTTATTTAGTGCAACCTATCCTGCAGTGATTCAAAGAATGAGTAAGAAATATTTGTATAAACCAGCTAAAATTGATCTTACAAGTACAAATAAGCCAAATATTCTAGAAGAGGCGTATCACGTCAATGAAGAACACAAAGAATTATTCCTTCTTCATTTATTGGCATTAAAGAAACCAGAATCCTGCATGATCTTTTGTAAGACGCAGGCAAGAGTGGATGAAGTCTATGAATGTTTAGAAAAGAATCAAGTCAGTGTCGATAAGATTCACGGTGGTATGATGCAAGAAGAGCGACTATCGCATATGCGACGCTTTAAAAAAGGAAAGGTGCGTATTTTAGTTTGTACCGATGTCGCAAGTCGAGGAATCGATGTTTTTAAAGTGGAGATGATCATTAACTATGATATGCCAAGTCCCGTTGAAACATATACACATCGTATTGGTCGTAGCGGTAGAGTGGATGAACAAGGCTTAGCTATAAGTTTAGTGAATGAATATGATGGAGTTCGAAAAGAAAAACTAGAAGAATATCTAGGTTATAACTTGCCATTTAAAGAAGAGGGTGAAGTCTATTTAAGTGATTTAGACGTTTTAGATTCATTAAAAGAATCCAATCGTGTGGTGGTCGACAAATCAAAAGATTTAAGAAAGGACATCACTAAAATCTATTTGAATGGAGGAAAAAACAAGAAGATTCGTCCCGGCGATATTGTAGGGGCTATCTGCGAAATTGATGGTGTTACGGTCGATGATATAGGTGTGATTCAAGTGCAGGATCATCAATCGTATGTGGATATCTTAAATGATAAGGGAAAACTTGTATTAAAGAATTTAAAGACAATTAAAGGCAAAACGTTGCGTATTCAAAAGGCAAAAAATGGATTTGGCCACTAGAGCAGATCCATTTTATTGTATATTACTAAAATATGTGATTTGCACGTAAATGGGGAGTGAACTTCAGAAAATGAATTGAAATTTAGTAATAATATAATGGTGATCCGTGATATTTGTAGATGTATAAATATTGTGATTGTTTTTATATTGAAATGTTATAACAATGGTTTTATAATGAAATTGAATGATATAACATTTAAAAGGAGGCAATTATGGAAATTAAAGATCCTAAAGTAGTTCATGATTATTTAAATGGTGTAATTGAAGGTGAGGATGTTAAAAAGAGTACAAAATTGTATTCAGATGCTAAGAAATTCTATAAGGATGTAGATTCAAGTGTTTCAGATGATCAAATTATGTATGAAGTATACTCCTATGAACATGATGGGTTGTGTTATGGATTGACTGTGATGCAGCCAGTATGTGTGAATGGGGAATGTAATGTAACGCGTGGACATTTTCATGAAAATTTAGATTGTGATGAAATCTATTGTGGCATGGGTGGTGAAGGTCTTCTTTTATTGATGGATGAAGATTATCATTGTCATGCTGAAAAAGTAAAAGTGGGAAGTGTTCACTATATTGATGGTCATTTGGCGCATCGCCTTGTGAATACAGGTAATACGGAATTAAAAGTGCAATGTATGTGGCCAAGCAATGCGGGTCATGATTATAAGCGTGTAGAAGAGCATCCTTTTACAGTAAGAGTGTATAAGGAAAATGGTGAATTGAAAGTGGAGGAAGAATGAGTTATTTAAATTTTAAATCGGAATATGATCGTTTTCCTAAGACGACAATAAAGAATCATAGAGCGTTTCATGGATATGATGCAATCTATCAGGAGTTAAATAAGAAAATTAATAATAGGAGTGTTGTAGTCTTTGATTATTATCCAGGTGTAGATGAAAAGGAAGTCTATGAATTGATTAAACGCTTCAATTTTTCTTTGGAAATCAATATGTATGATATCTTTAAAGATGGCAAAACTATGACAGAACAAATGAAATATAATCTAACGGATGATCGTGTGTTTGGCAAGATGTATTATGGCAATCTTGTGGATTTTATAGATGAAGAAAAGCTAGAAGAAGCTAAAAATAAGGTGAAGGAACATCATGGTTCTACTATCATTTATGGAGTTGGAGCTGGTTTAGTAAGTCATGGCGATTTGTATATCTACTTTGATATGGCACGTTGGGAAATTCAATTACGTTATCGTAAATCTATGCCAAATTATAATTGTGATAATTATGATGAAGATATCTTAAAGAAATATAAGCGTGGTTATTTTATTGAATGGCGTATTGCCGATAAACATAAGGCTGAGCGATTTAATTGTTTTGATTATGTGGTCGATACAAATAAATCAAACGATCCAAAAATGATTTCGAGTGATACGTTTATCGATAGTTTAAAACAATTAGCTCAAAAACCATTTCGTACAGTACCATACTTTGATCCAGGCGTATGGGGTGGTCAATGGATGAAGGAAGTTTGTAACTTAGATGTGAATCAGCCAAATTATGCATGGAGTTTTGATGGTGTGCCAGAAGAAAACAGTATTTTATTTGACTATGATGGAGTTACTGTAGAGCTTCCAGCTATGGATTTAGTGTTGTATCAACCAAAAGAATTATTGGGAGAACAAGTTTATTCTCGTTTTGGTGCAGAATTTCCAATTCGCTTTGACTTTCTAGATACGGTGGAAGGACAAAACTTATCTTTGCAGGTGCATCCATTAACGGAATATATTAAAAAGAATTTTGGGATGAGTTACACCCAAGATGAGAGTTACTATATTTTAGATGCTAAGGAAGATGCCCATGTTTATTTAGGTCTAAAAGAAGGCATTCAACCCAATGAAATGATTTCTGATTTAGAGTCTGCGCAACGTGGTGAAATTGTATTTGATGCAGATAAATATATCAATAAGTTTCCGGCAAAGAAACATGATCATTTCTTGATTCCAGCAGGAACTTGTCATTGTTCCGGAAAGAATGCGATGGTATTAGAAATTAGTGCTACACCTTATATCTTTACATTTAAATTGTGGGACTGGCAAAGACTTGGCTTAGATGGCCTACCTCGACCTATCAATATTGAACATGGAAAACATGTTATTCAATGGGATCGTACGACAAAATGGGTCAAAGAAAACTTGGTCAATGCGACTTATGAAGTAAAAGAAGAGGGAAATGATTGTAAGATCGAACATACGGGTCTTCATGAACTAGAATTCATTGAAACAAGAAGATATACAATCAACAATGATTCATTGCACAAAACACATGGTACAGTGAATATGTTGAATTTAATTGATGGAAAGAGTGCCATTATTGAAGGGAATTTTGAACCTTTCATTGTGCATTATGCAGAAACCTTTATTATTCCTGCAAGTATTAACGAGTATACGATCAAGCCTTATGATTGTGATGAAGTGAAAGTATTAAAGGCATATGTGAGATTTTAAAGTAATGGACGTTTTTGTGACTAAAGAAAAAAGCCTGAGAGTTTATGATCTCTCAGGTTTTCTTAGCCTTTTAATGCATCTAATTCTTCTTGGGTTAACGCTCTAAATTCACCTAATGGTAAATCCTTGAGTTTTAAAGGACCAAACTCAATACGTTGAAGATAGGTAACAGTGCAGTTTGCCTTTTCAAACATTCTTTTGACTTGGTGGAATTTTCCTTCATGAATCGTTAGATAGGCTTTATTTGTGTCTAATATTTCTAGTTTTGAAGGGGCTGAAGTAAATTCTTCAAATTCCATAGGCTGATTAAAGAAGTCTACGGCATTTTCTGGTAAAGTTCCATCAAATTCAACATAATATTTTTTATCTACATGTTTTTTTGGTGATAATACTTCATGCGTTAATTTACCATCATTGCTGATGAGTAATAAGCCTTCTGTATCTACGTCAAGTCTTCCCACAGGATATAGATCGTGTCTTTGGCTTTGGACAAGTTCCATGACTGTAGGATAGACTATATCTTCAGTGGCGCTCACATAGCCTTGAGGCTTATTTAAAATATAGTATTCGTATTCTACATAGCTTACGGGTTCATCATCCACACAAACACGATCATCTTCTTTTACGTTATAGTCTGCCTTTTTTATGGTTTCATCATTAATGGTAACCCAGCCGTTTTTTATTAATTTTTTTACATCGTTTCTTGTGCCAAATCCCATATGAGATAAATATTTGTCAAGTCTCATTGATAACGCCATCCTTTCGCATATTTGTTTTTTAATGAGCCTTTAGAAAGTTTCGCAAAGCCTAAAGGGAAGTTATTTACGCAAACAAGTGTCCATCCAGATGTTTTTGAATCCAAATCTTTCACATCGAGAGTTTCACCTTTTAAGTATTTAATAACACGCTCATCTTCAATGGAAAAGTTTAATACATTTTTAAATTGTTCAGGACAAAGGGCAAGGGCAAGACTTTGGCTGGGTTCAAAATGTTTACCTTTAAGTTGACCTAATAATAAGCCAGATCTTAGTACGCGATAGCCTTTATAAGCTTGAAAATCACTGTTTAACCAGATGACCTTGTCCTTTTTGATTTTAATGGTACCCTTATTTAATTTAACCAATCGTAAAAAATCAGTAACACAATCATCAAGCTTATCGCTTGGCTCCAGTCTTATTTTTTTATGTTTTGTTTCTCCATCTTTGACAAGTAAAGCTACAAAGTGACCTTCTCCCTTGATTTTATGTGGATATAAACGAACGCATTCCTCCATGTTTACACCTGGCATCATACCATTGATTTTATTAATAGGAGCAAGATGTAAGTCTGGATGTTTGTCTAATACATCTTGAATAACTTCTTCATTTTCGTGAATCGAAAAAGTACAAGTGGAATATACGATAGATCCACCAGGCTTTAACATGGATATGGCCGCATTCAAAATGTTTTTTTGAATCGGCGGATAGAATGTATCATCCTTTTCAATCCAACTTTTAATTAAGTCTGGCTCTTTTCGAAACATTCCCTCACCACTACATGGGGCATCCACTAGAATCTTATCAAATGTTTCAGGATAATGTTGTTCCATGTTTGTCAAATCTTCACTGGCAACCCAGGCATTGTCACAACCAAATAATTCGATGTTCTTTAAGAGTCCTAGGCATCTTGAAGAACTTATATCATTTGAAATTAAAAGTCCAGTATGATTGAGCTTTGTCGCAAGCTTTGTGCTCTTTCCACCAGGAGCTGCACACGTATCTAATACAATATCATTTTCGTCTACAGGAAGAACTTGCGCTGGTAACATAGCACTGGGTTCTTGAAGATAGTAAAGACCTGCATAATAGTAGGGGTGTTTACTTGGTTTATCTTCATTGGAATAATAAAAACCATCATTTGTCCATGGGACGGGTTGTAGTTTAAAGGGGGAAATCTTCAAAAATTCTTCAACAGAAATCTTTAGTGTATTGACTCTTAAACCATAATATCTATCATGATCAAAACTGTTTAGATAATCTCCATATTCTTCTTGAAGAAGCTGTTTCATTTGTTCTTTAAATTTAACTGGAAGTTCCATTATAGATCAAATGCCTTTCCAAGTGCTTGAACGGCTTTAACTTTATCTTTCTTTTCAATTGTTAGTGAGATAGAGATTTCACTAGAAGTAATCATATAATACTTAATGCCATTTTCACTTAAGATGTTTAATACTTTACTAGCAATACCTGAATGTGTAGAAATACCAAGTCCCACTAAAGACAATTTGATGTATCCAAGCATTTGATGTACAGGATATTCCTTTGAAGCATGTTCCATGATTTGATTACTTTGTTCTTCAGAACAATATAAAGTAAAGTTGGCTAGGCCTTCATCATCTAATTGTTGTGAAATTGTATCTAGGTTGATATTTAAATCGGAAATCATCTTAAATAGTTTTCCTAAATAAACACCATCATTAGGTAAGTGCATAAAGCGCATGATCGCATAGTCATCTTTTACACTTAAACCTGTAATTGGCATATCTTCTAATTCTTTATGCATAATCCAAGTTCCTTTCTTTAAATCTGTTTCCAAAGCTTTTCCTAAGAAAAGGGGAACATTATACTTACTAGCAAGTTCGACGCTTCGAGTTTCTAATACTCCAGCTCCTAAACAGGCCATCTGCATCATTTCTTCATAAGAAATGGATTTTAATTTTTTAGCACGCGTATATAATCTCGGGTCAATTGTATAAACTCCATCTACATCGGTAAAGATATGGCATTGATAGCCAAGTTTTGCGGCAATCGCAACCGCTGTTGTATCACTTCCGCCGCGACCTAAAGTAGTGATGTCTCCATATTCAGTAGCACCTTGAAAGCCGGCTACGACAACAACTTTTCCTTGATCTAAATGAGCTTGAATTGTAGTTGTATCAATATCTTTGATCAAAGCACGAGAATGGTGTTTACTAGTAAGAAAACCTGCTTGATAGCCAGTTAAACTGATTGTATCCAAACCTATTGAATTCATCGCAATCGCAAGAAGTGTAATTGTTTGTTGCTCACCCGTAGATAATAAAGAATCCAATTCTCGTTTGTTTGGATTGCTTGTGACACTATGAGCTAATTCTATTAATTTATTTGTGGTTTTTCCCATGGCACTCGCAACAATGACTAGATTGTGACCTTGTTCTTTCATGTGTTTGGCATGAAGTGCAATGGCCTGAATTTGTTCAATTGTTCCAACGCTGGTTCCACCATATTTTTCAACTATATTCATATTTTATTCTCCAACCACACTATTTTAGCATATAAAAAGCTGTCTTAGACAGCTTTTATTCCATTAATATATACATTTTTTATTGTATTATTTAAATCAATCAAACTTTTTGTACAAATTATAAAGTCAGCATCTTTGCCAGGTTTAATAGAACCAACTCGATTCTCTAAATGTAAGATCTTAGCTGGATTGATTGTGATGGCCTTGATGGCTTCTAACTCTGGTAGTCCTGCCTTATGTGCAAGTGCTGCATTTAATGGCAGATATTGTTGGGGATTGAATGGGGAATCGGTTGTGATCGCAAACAAGATTCCTTTTTCATACATCTTATTTGGGGTTTCAAACGAATCGTTGGCACATTCAAACTTATCTTTATGACAAAGACTTGGTCCACAAATACATGGAAAACCACTCTCTTTGATTTGATCTAGAATCGCTTGTGAATCTGTCGCATGATCTAAGGTGATTTCTACATTGTATTCTTTTGCGATACGAATTGCTGTTAACATATCATCGGCTCTATGAGCATGACACTTTAAGGGAATTTCTCTTTTGACAACAGGAATCATCGCTTCTAGCTTTTGATCATAAGCTACATCCTTACCAGATTCTTTCTTTATCATGTATTCCTTTGTCTTTTCTAATGTTTCTCTTAATAATGCACTAATCTGCATACGCGTATCAATTTTCTTTCCTTTGTAGCAATTCTTTGGATTTTCACCAAAAGCCGCCTTCATCGCAATTGGATTTTGAATGGCCATTTCATCAATACAATTTCCTTTTGTCTTATACGCAAAGAATGTACCACCAATCACATTGGCACTACCAGGTCCTGCAGCTACCGTTGTGACTCCTGCTTCTAATGCAGTTTGTACAGTTTCATCCATTGGATTACAACCATCAATGCCACGCATGTTTGGAGTGATGGGATCTGTGATTTCATTTAAATCATTGCCCTCAAAACCAATAGCCGTTTCCTCCATGCCTAAATGACAATGGGCTTCTACCATGCCTGGATATACATTGAATCCCGAAAGATCTTGGATATCTTCATCTTTGGGTTCTAAATTCTTTCCAATCTCTGTAAATACACCTTTATCGACTCGAAAATCACCGATAAAGGGTTCTTCTTCCATGGTATAAATCGTCGCGTTCTTAAATAACATTACACAGCCTTCTTTCCGTCGACATAAACAGCTTTGATTTCATTTGTCGTATCTAGAATATTCTTTGTACAAATCACAAAGTCAGCATCTTTACCTTCTTTGATTGAACCTAAACGATTGTCTAAGCCTAAAATTTTAGCTGGATTGATTGTGATGGCTTTAATAGCTTCATATTCAGGAAGACCAGCTTTAACGGCTAGAGCAGCACTTAAAGAAAGGTATTGTTGAGGCACTACAGGAGAGTCTGTAATGATTGAGAATAAAATACCAGCTTTATATAGTTCGTTTGGTGTTTCAAATGACATATTCGCAAGTTCAAATTTTGATTTGTGAGTCAAAGCAGGTCCACAAATACATGAAAAACCACTTTCTTTAATTTGAGGAATGATACAACGAGCATCTGTAACATGATCTAATGTAACTTTAATATCATATTCTTTCGCAATGCGAATCACTGTTAAAATATCATCGGCTCTATGTGCATGGCACTTTAATGGAATTTCTCTTTTGACAACAGGAATCATCGCTTCAAGCTTTTGGTCATAAGCTACTTCTTTTCCAGCTTCTTTTTTCTCCATATATTCTTTAGTCTTAGCTAGAGTTTCTCTAAGTAATGCACTAATCTGCATACGCGTATCAATTTTCTTATCCTTATAACAACGCTTAGGATTTTCACCAAAGGCTGCCTTCATAGCCAAAGGATTTTGAATGCTCATTTCATCAATACAGTTACCTACGGTTTTATACGCAAAGAAAGTTCCACCAATCACATTGGCACTACCAGGACCTGCAGCTACCGTTGTAACTCCACCTTTTAATGCGGATTCGATTGTTTCATCCATTGGATTACATCCATCAATACCACGCATATTTGGTGTGATTGGATCTGTGATTTCATTGACATCATCGCCTTCAAAACGAATAGCTGTTTCTTCCATACCTAGATGGCAATGACTTTCAACTAAACCAGGGAATACATATAGACCATTTAGATCTTGTACGTCTTCATCAACATCTGGTGTTAAATCTTTTCCTATTTGTGTAAATACACCCTTATCAATTTTAAAATCACCTACAAATGGATCTTGTTCCATTGTATAAATGGTTGCGTTCTTAAATAACATTATGCTTCCTTCTTTCCATTGACATATACTGTCTTAATTTCATTTTGTGTATCTAAAATATTCTTTGTACAAATCACAAAGTCTGCATCCTTACCAGTTTTAATAGAACCAATACGATCATCTAGTTTTAAAATTTTAGCTGGATTGATTGTGATGGCCTTAATGGCTTCATATTCTGGAAGACCAGCTTTTGCGGCTAGAGCTGCACTTAATGATAAGTATTGTTCGGGTACTACAGGAGAGTCTGTGATAATGCAGAAAGGAATACCGGCTTTATAGAATTCATTGGCCGTTTCAAAAGACATGTTTTTAACTTCATATTTTGATTTATGACCTAAACAAGGACCTAGAATACATGGAAAGCCACTCTCTTTAATTTGTGGAATAATACTTCTTCCATCTGTTACATGATCTAATGTCACTTCAATATCATATTCTTTCGCAATACGAATCACGGTTAAAATATCATCGGCTCTATGACAATGGCACTTTAATGGCATTTCTCTTTTAATAACCGGAATCATCGCTTCAAGCTTTTGATCATAAACTACTTCTTTTCCAGCTTCTTTTTTCTCCATATACTCTTTAGTCTTAGCTAGAGTTTCTCTTAGTAGCGCACTAATCTGCATACGCGTATCAATTTTCTTATCCTTATAACAGCGCTTAGGATTTTCACCGAATGCGGCTTTCATCGCTAAAGGATTTTGAATTGTCATTTCATCAATGCAGTTACCTGCAGTTTTATACGCAAAGAAAGTTCCACCAATGACATTAGCACTACCTGGTCCTGCAGCGACTGTAGTCACTCCGCTTTTTAATGCTTCTTTAATTGTTTCATCCATTGGATTACAGCCATCAATGCCACGAATATTGGGTGTAACGGGATCTGTGACTTCGTTTCCATCTTCGCCTTCAAATCCAATGGAAGAACATACCATACCTAAATGGCTGTGGGCATCGACAAGTCCTGGAAATACATATAGTCCATTTAAATCTTGTACTTCTTCATCTTTTGGACTTAAATCTTTTCCAATTTCAGTAAATACACCTTTATCAACTCGAAAATCACCAATAAAGGGTTCTTCTTCCATAGTATAAATCGTCGCGTTCTTAAATAACATTACACAGCCTTCTTCCCATCGATATATACGGATTGGATTTCATTTGTCGTATCTAGAATATTCTTTGTACAAATAATAAAGTCAGCATCTTTACCCGTTTTAATAGAACCTACGCGATTATCGAGTTTTAAAATTTTAGCTGGATTGATTGTGATGGCTTTGATAGCCTCATATTCATCCATACCTTCTTTTGCGGCCAAAGCGGCACATAAAGATAGATATTGTTCTGGAATAACTGGAGAATCGGTTGTAATGGAAACTAAGATTCCAGCTTTGTTTAATACGCCAGGCGTTTTAAAGGATTTGGATTTCAATTCAAATTTTGTCTTATGACCAAAACTAGGACCACAAATACATGGATATCCGCTTTCTTTGATTTGTTCGACAATGCATCTTGCATCCGTCGCATGATCTAATGTAACTTTAATATCATATTCTTTCGCAATACGAATGACAGTTAAAATATCATCGGCTCTATGGGCGTGGCACTTCAATGGTAATTCTTTTTTGATAACTGGAATCATGGCTTCTAGTTTTTGGTCATAAGCTACTTCTTTTCCAGCTTCTTTTTTCTCCATATATTCTTTAGTCTTAGCTAGAGTTTCTCTAAGTAATGCACTAATCTGCATACGTGTATCAATTTTCTTATCCTTATAACAACGCTTAGGATTTTCACCAAAGGCTGCCTTCATAGCAATTGGATTCTCAATTGTCATTTCATCAATACAGTTACCTACGGTTTTATACGCAAAGAAAGTTCCACCAATCACATTGGCACTACCAGGACCTGCAGCTACCGTTGTAACTCCACCTTTTAATGCGGATTCGATTGTTTCATCCATTGGATTACATCCATCAATACCACGCATATTTGGTGTGATTGGATCTGTGATTTCATTGACATCGTCGCCTTCAAAACGAATGGCTGTTTCTTCCATTCCTAAATGGCAATGACTTTCCACTAAACCAGGAAATACGTATAGACCATTTAGATCTTGTACATCTTCTCCAACACCTGCTGTCAAATCTTTTCCTATTTGTGTAAATACACCCTTATCGATTTTAAAATCACCTACAAAAGGGTCTTGTTCCATTGTATAAATGGTTGCGTTCTTAAATAACATATAATCACCTCTAAAATCTATTGTATCACGTAATGAAAGATATTACATGTAAGATGAAAATAATTTGTAAATAAAACTCATTTGTCTTTCATAACCTTATTCTATATAATGATTTGGGTGAGTTTATGGCAAAGAAAAAGAGAAAAGTAAATACGAAACGAATCGCAATTGTCGCGTTGATTCCAGTCGTTTGTATCACATTATTGATTGCGAATTTTACAAGTATTCGTTTGAGTATTAAAGGGTATCATAAAGAAGATAAAAAGGTTGTATTAAAATTAGAGAAGGAAGATATTAAAGACATCTTGCAGTATGATCAAATCATTGATATTTCAAAGTGGGATAAAGTAAAGAATGATGCACATTACTTGTTGTATGATGAGTATTACAGGGCTTCTAAAAAGAGCGTTAAAAAAGTGGTGTATTATATTGACTCTTACTATGAAAGAATGGAAGATTTGAATTACTTAGGATATACCAAAAATGTTTTGTTTAAGAATTCAGATGTGTACACAATATCAAACATGGATACATTGATTTCCGCTAATGTTCCATATAAAAAGGCTAAGAAATATTTGGCTGTTAAAGGGGCACAAATTCAAGACATCAAAAAATATGTAGATTCTGGGTTAAGCCCATTAAAGGCAGTTTTACAAGTGTCTTATCCAGGGATTGATTCAAGTAAAAAAGACAGTCGCTCTTATACAATTGAAAATCCAGAAGATACATTGATTCTAATTAAAAATGGATTTAGTGTACCTAGTGACTATGTCCCTAAGGATCTTAGAGATGTGAATATTCCTTATGAAACAGAAGTGGGACAATTAAGAGATGAAGCGGCAACTGCCCTTGAAAAGATGTATAAGGATGGCTTGAAACAAGGTTACAGTATTGCGATTAAGAGTTCGTATCGTTCTTATGACACACAATTAGCAGTATATAATGAATATTTTGCGATGTATGATGCAGCTTATGCGGCAAGTCTAGTTTCGATTCCAGGATCAAGTGAACATCAATGCGGATTGAGCGTGGATCTAACAAGTCAAAGTGTAATGAATGGAGAATATGGAACATTTGGTGAAACACCAGACTATAATTGGGTTGAACAAAATGCCTATAAATATGGATTTATTTTACGCTTCCCAGAAAATACGGGAGACCGTACAGGAGCTACCAATGAGCCATGGCACTTTAGATATGTAGGAAAAGAAGCAGCTAAAGAAATTCATGATAAGGGATGGATCTTGGAGGATTACATTGAACATCATGGATTTACATACAATTTGCGTTTGAATTGACGAATATAAAGGAATTAGTGTAACTAACTATGGTGATGATTATGTGGTTAAGATTACTAATTCCTTTTTTTGGAACGACTTTGGGCTCAACCGTTGTGTTCTTTGTCAAAAATAAACAGAGTGAACTTTTATCTAGATGCTTTTCCGGTATTGCCTCGGGCGTCATGGTGGCTGCAAGTATTTGGTCTTTGTTGATTCCGGCAATGAATCAAGAAAAGAATATCTTGGTCATTGTGCCTGGCATATTCTTAGGAGCTTTATTACTACTTTTCTTAGATTGTATTGTTCCTCATATGCATCCAGGAACAAATGAAGAAGAGAGAAAAGAATCGCATTTTAAGAAAACGACAAAGCTAGTATTTGCGGTAACTTTGCATAATATTCCGGAAGGAGCCATTCTTTCTTTGCCCTTAAAGAGCAATGACTGTTCAAAACATAAGGCGTTTTGGATAGGCTCATTATCGGGTATTGTTGAACCTATATTTGGTTATGTCACAATTTTATTTTCAAATTGGATCCTAGAATGCTTACCGTTTTGTTTAAGCTTTGCGGCAGGGGCTATGTTGTTTGTGGTGGTTGAAGAACTTGTTCCTGAAATGGCTCAAGGAAAACATTCGAATCTTCCAACAATTTCTTTCTTGTTTTGATTTTGTATGATAATGGTATTGGAAATGATTTTAGGATAAGCTTTCATTTTTTTCAGAAAAGAGTTAAAATTATTTAACATAATGTAGAAGACCAATATGGAATTCTGCATTTTCTTTTGGGAAGGGTGAAGGCGTTGGAAAATACAGATTTATTAAAGGAAAGTATATGGAAATCAATATTGATATTTTCTTTACCATTACTGGTTGGAAATTTATTTCAACAATTATACAATACAGTTGATTCTTATGTGGTAGGAAACTTTGTCAGCTCACATGCCCTTGCAGCT
>NZ_VUMR01000060.1 GCF_009696075.1 Holdemanella porci
AGATCCGGTGGCGATAGCAAAGTGGACACACCTGAACTCATCCCGAACTCAGAAGTTAAGCACTTTCACGGCGACAATAGTTGGGCTTGCCCCTGCGAAGATAGCTAGCTGCCGGGTCCTTTTTTTTGCCTTTTATATTCAAAAGCCAAGTCTTTATTTACCTAGACTTGGCTTTTTTCTTACACAAATATTTAGATATATCTTAAAATAACATTACAAGTTTTCTGTAATTGTTAACAAAATGTCAAATATTTCACAAATATTACATAAGTTATAAATCTTTTTTACCTAAAAGCGTTTTCAATTCAATTTACTCTTTTTTAAACAATATCTATGTGGTATATTTATGATGATTAATAATGAGTCTATGGAGGACATATTATGGTTAAAAGAATTGGTATTTTGACTTCTGGTGGTGATTCACCGGGAATGAATGCTGCAATACGCGCGGTAACACGTGTTGGATTAAATAGTGGTCTTGAAGTATTTGGTATTTACAATGGTTATAAAGGAATGGTTGAAGGTTATATTGAACCATTAACTCGCGAAACTGTTGGAGATATTGTAAACCGAGGAGGAACTATATTAGGATCAGCTCGTTTACCAGAATTCAAGGACATCGAAGTCAGAAAAAAAGCAATTGCTCAATTAAAAAAGAGAGGTATTGAAGCCGTTGTAGTTATTGGTGGTGACGGTTCATATCGTGGAGCATTATCTTTAACTGAAATGGGCATTAACTGTATCGGATTACCTGGTACAATTGATAACGATATTACTTGTACAGATTATACGATTGGTTTTCAAACAGCATTAGAAACTGTAGTTGAATGTGTCGATAAACTAAGAGACACTTCTAATTCACATCACCGTTGTTCTATTGTTGAAGTTATGGGAAATCGTTGTGGAGACTTAGCGTTATGGTCAGGTATTGCTTGTGGAGCCGAAATTGTTGTAACAAGTGATACAGGATTTGATGAACAAGATGTCTTAGATCGTTTAAGAGATATCGATATTATTAAAAAGAAAAAACACGCGATTGTTGTAATTAGTGAAAAGATTACTGATGTAGATCAATTTGCTAAAAAGGTTAGTTTGAATACGGGCTTTTCAGGAAGAGCAACTGTTTTAGGCCATATTCAACGTGGAGGATCTCCGTGTCCATTTGACCGTTTGTTAGCATCACAAATGGGTGAAAAAGCTGTAGATTTATTGATGCAAGGCATTGGTGGACAATGTATTTCAATTCGTGATAACAAGATTATTTCTTATCCAATTGAAGAAGCATTGAGCATGCCTCAAGAATCTCGTAAACCACTAATGAATTTATTTGATCGTTTGGTTTAGGATATATTAGAAGGAAGGATATACATATGAGCAAAAAAACAAAAATTATTTGTACTATTGGTCCAGCTAGTGAGAGCAAAGAAGTTTTAACAAAACTTGTTGAAGCTGGAATGAACATCGCACGTTTAAATTTCTCTCATGGAGACTATGAAGAACATGCGGAACGTATTAAACGTATTCGTGAGGTAAGTAAAGAAACAGGAAAACCTATTGGTATTTTATTAGATACTAAAGGCCCTGAAATTCGTTTAGGTGATTTCGAAAATGGTGGATGCGAGTTTGATGAAGGCGACGAAATCGATTTAGTAAAAGAAGAAGTTTTAGGAAACCACGAAAGATTTACATTACGTTGTCCGGAAGTATTTAACGACGTTAAAGTTGGTGATTACATTTTAATGGATGACGGAAAAATGAAAGTCATTTTTACTGAAGTAACTCCTGATCGTATTCACGGTGTTGTAAGCAACCCTCACTTCTTAAAGAGTCGTAAAGGATGTAATTTACCAGGCATTAAGTTAAGTATGCCATTTATTTCTGAAAAAGATGAATCAGATATTCGTTTCGGATGTAAAATGGATGTTGACTATATTGCAGCAAGTTTTACTCGTCGTAAAGATGATGTTTTAGCAATTCGTCAAATTTTGATTGATGAAAATAAAGATATGATTCAAATTTTCCCTAAAATTGAAAACCAGGAAGGTTTTGATAACATCCGCGAAATCTTAGAGGTTGCAGATGGAGTGATGGTTGCCCGTGGAGATTTAGGTGTAGACGTAAGTTTAGAATTAGTACCTATTTATCAAAAACGTATGATTGCTGCTGCAAACGAAGTTGGTAAACCAGCTATCACTGCAACACACATGTTAGAATCTATGCAGGAAAATCCTCGTCCAACACGTGCAGAAGCAAGTGACGTAGCTAATGCTATTATGGATGGAACAGACTGTATCATGTTATCTGGTGAATCAGCTGCAGGTCATTACCCAGTTGAATGTGTTCAAACAATGACAAAGATTGCAAATGCTATTGAACCAATGATTCCTTATAAAGATCGTTTGAAAGCTAATGTTAAATCAAGTAAACGTACTTTAAATGATGCAATTGGTATTTCAGTAGCTGATACTGCATTGGCAATTGATATTAAATGTATTGTTGCATTTACACAAAGTGGAAATACAGCTCGTCGTTTAGCTAAATTCCGCCCATGTGCTCCAATTTTAGCTGTTACATTTGATGAAGTAACTCAACGTAGTTTATTACCAGTTAATGATGTAACTCCAGTCGTTTCAAATATTCAAAATACTAAGGAAAATGATATTGATTTAGCTCGTAACTTAGCATTACAAGCTGGATTCAAAACAGGAGATCACATCATTGTTGTTGCTGGATATCCAATCGGATCAGGTAACACAAATATGATGCGTATTGCACAAATCTAGTTAACATTGCCCTCATTTTGAGGGCTTTTTAATACAAAAAAGCTGTGGGGCTATTCCACAGCTTTTAATGATTCAACCATTTGAATGTTATTTAATTTTTTATGCATGCACAAATTGATAATCGCATTGAAACCAATTGTCATCACAAAACTAATCACATAAGATATTGAATTGATTGTTCTACCAAACATAATATCATCCATTTCAGCTAAGTTCATAATCAAGTGATGTAATCCAACACCAATTACTAAACCAATCAATGAACCTAAAATGGTTAATAGAACGGTTTCACGATTGATATATGCATCTACTTCTTTTCTAGTAAATCCAAGTACTTTAATTGTTGCAATCTCACGTTTTCTTTCGGAAATATTAACATTGCTTAGATTGTATAAAACTACAAATGCAAGACATGCTGCTGAAATAACAAGTACAACAACGATATAGGAAATACTACTAATCATGTCTTTAAAGTTTTTTTGTAGAGATGAATAGAAAGTTACACTCTGAACACCGTCAATATTCATAATTTTATTACCTAAATTACGTTCAAACTTCTTAGTTGTCTTTTTAGATTTAATCAAGTAAGTGTGCGATGTCTTCGCCTTGGTATTCCAACTATCATACAAAGCTTTGCTGACATACATATGATGACCAACATAATTTGTAAATACACCTTTGATTTTAGCTTTAATAACTTTATTATTGGCATCTTTAAATGTAATCATGTCTCCAGCCTTTTTATTCAATTTAGCAGCCATTTTTTGAGATATTAATACTGAAGAATCATCAATATCAAACTCTTTGTTACCGTTAAATAAAGTATAGAAATCTTTGAATTTATCATCATTTGAAATAACATGGACCGTAGTAGAAATGTCTTTATTGTCAATCTTCGTAGTTACTGCAAGATGATCTTCCTCATATACTTCTTTAACACCCTTTAAAGAATGTATTTGAGATGTCATTTCACTTGATTTGGCTGAAATTGTGGCATCATAGTGATAGATGACATTATATTGTTGATTTACAATATCAGAAATACTATCGTTAATACCAAAGCCAGCCACTAATAAGGCAGAACATCCTGCAATTCCTATAATTGTCATGAAGAATCGTTTTTTATAACGGAAAATATTTCTTGCGGTTACCTTCTGTAAGAAAGACAAATGTTTCCATATAAATGGAATTTTTTCAAGCATAATTTTCTTACCAGCTTTTGCAGCTTTAGGACGCATTAACTGACTAGGCATTTCAATCAATTCACTATAAATAGAATATAGTGTGGCTAGTAAAGTAATACCAGTTACAGAGCCACTGGCTAATAAGATAAGACCAGGCTGGAATAAAAAATGAATTTTTTCAATGTTATATAAAGTGTTCCAAGCATTAAAGATGACAGTTGGGAACAAATACATTCCTAAAGAACATCCTAAAATAGATCCTAAAACGCTTGCACTAAATGCATAGATTATATATTTAAATGCAATTTGACTTTTTGAATAACCAAGAGCTTTTAAAGTTCCCATTTCATTTCTTTGTTCATCAACCATTCTTGTCATCGTTGTCATGCAAACTAGAGCAGCAACTAAGAAGAAGAATACAGGGAATACTTTCGCAATACCGTCCATACGATTTGCACAAGCACCATAATCACGATAAGAATAATGGGAGTCACGATCTAAAACAATCCATTTACCTTCCATCTTATCAATTTTTTCTTGTGCCTCATTTATTTCTCTTAAGGCATCGTGTTTTCTAACATTAAACTCTGCTTTAGATAGTGCTAGCTTTTCAATGTTTGAATTTATTTCATTTTTAGCATCTTGAATTTTGGATACTCCATCCTCATATTGAGATTCACCATTTATTAAATTAACATAGGCACTGTCTAATTGATTTTTTGCATTTAATAACTGATCTAACTGAGATTGTAATTCAGACTTTTTTGCGACACCTGCTTGGATTTGGCCAATCGCATCCTGAAGTTGTAGTATTGCCGCTTCTAACTCAGCTTTTTTAGCTATTGTACTGTCAATTTCAGCGATTTTTCCTTGCAGATATACTTTTCTATTGTTTAGGTTTTCGATTTCTTTATTCTTTATAGCTTCAGATGATTCATCTGTAGTAGGCATGTTTTGAGCCTTTTCAATTGAGATGTCTATCAAATCAATAGTATCTTGAATCATTTTACGTTGCATATTAAGATCATCCATTGCTGCATTAATTTGATTCAAACCATTTTCAGCTTGTTCTTTCTGAGACAATAACTCAGGAAGTTTTTGCTCACTCTCTTCAATTTGAGCAATCGCATTTTGTAAAGGAGGAATATTATCTAATAATTGTAAATTTTCATAATATTCATTCCATCCATGCTCAATTTGATTTTTAGAATTCTGAAGCTTAATTTCATTACTTTGAATCTCTGCAAGACCCGAATCAATCTTATCTTGAGCATCATTTAATTTATTTTCTGCATCATTCAATTCATCGTTTACTTCCTGTTTTTTTTCATCTAATTCAGATTGATAAGATTGAATACGCACATCGATTTGTTTGTTTGCGATTTTTTTGATTCTTTTTAATACAGGATCAACAACATCAAAATATGCATCGCTATAACAATCTAATTCTTTAGCAGCCTTAACACAAACATCAACTTCTGTATAATAATCCTTTAAAACATTTGAATTTTGTATATATATAAAAGAGTTTACCGTTCCTGATCCAATATTACTTGATCCTTTCTCATAAGATAAGTAATTCGGATTATAACAAGTACCTACAATTTTATATTTTGTGTTTTTCAAGGAGTTAGATAAAGCTTCATCTGTACCACTCTGTAATTTGATTGTATCTCCAATATGGAAAGTACCATATAATTTATTTGTAGTAGAACTAGCCTCAATCAAACACTCATTTTCTCTTTCAGGCATTCTTCCTTCGACTACACGGATCTTATTCATCTTTTGATCAAGCTCATAAGAAATGACTTTAATAACCATTTGTGTTGAATCAATCTGAGACAATGTATCCATTGAAAAGTTTGGCTGTACGGATTTGACACCTTTTAATTGTTGAATGGCCTTTACATCTTTCTTGGTAAGTCCCAAAGTTGAATAGATTTGTATATCTTGAACATTATATTTATCAAAATACGTATCGGCACTGTTTTTCATATCCGGTGCACTCGCTTTAATGCCGGCAAAGAATGCCACACCAATTGCGACAATACAAAGGATAGATAGAAAACGACCGAGGGAGATTTTAATTTCACGGAAAATATCTTTTAAATAAGAAGAAGGCATATTAATACTCTATGTCATTTACATCCATAGGATGCTCATTACATGTAATACTTTCAATTTTTCCACTACGAACTTTAATGACCTTATCTCCCATTGGTGTTAATGCTAAGTTGTGGGTAATAACTATAACAGTTTTATTTTGCGTTCTACACGTATCTTGTAAGACCTTAAGAACCTGCTTACCTGTTTGATAATCCAAAGCACCTGTGGGTTCATCACAAAGTAAAAGCTTTGGGTTTTTTGCTAATGCCCTTGCGATTGCAACACGCTGCTGCTCACCGCCAGAAAGCTGGCTAGGGAAGTTGAACATTCTATCTTTTAGCCCAACAAGTTCTATAGTTTCATCTATATCAAGTGGTTTCTTACAAATTTGTGTTGCAAGTTCAACATTTTCGCGAAGAGTAAGATTTTGAACTAGATTATAAAACTGGAAAACAAATCCAACATCATATCTTCTATAAAGTGTCATATCCTTTTCTTTATAAGAACTGATTTCACGACCATCTACAATGATTCTTCCTTCACTGACAGTATCCATTCCACCCAGTAGATTTAGGATAGTACTTTTACCAGCGCCACTGGCTCCTGCGATAATCACAAACTCGCCTTGTTGTATTTCAAAACTCACATCATCTAACGCATGTATGTCGATTTCGCCCATATGATAAGTCTTTTTTACATTTTCGAAAGAAATGAAAGCGCTCATACAAATCACCTCGAACTAATTATATCAGACATTTGAGAAAATTAATATTTCATGTTAGGATTAGGATGATTTCAAAAAAAGGAGGGTTTTAATGAAGGTTCGAGTATTGACAGAAAGTGGTTGTGGATTAACCAAACAAGAAGCACAAGCGTTAGGAATTGATTTTTTACCTTTACAGGTTCAAATTGAAGATAAAACATATTTAGATGGGGTGAATTTAACCGTAGAAGAATTAAATTCATTCTTAGAAAGAGGCTTTATGCCTCAAACAAGCATGCCACCATTAGGCGATATTGAGGCTTTATTAGAATCATATAAAAATAATGGTATTACGGATGTTATTTTGATAACTCTATCAAATGGATTATCAGGAACAAATCAGGCAATACAGGCATCTGGTAAATGGCATGGGGTTAAAATTCATACATTAGATATATATACTACTTTAGGAGTGGAAAAATATTTGGTGTTATCAGCTCAAAAATTAGTTGGACAAGAAATACACCCAGAAGAAATCATTTCACGTTTAAAAGACAGCGTAGATCATTCACGTGGTTTTTTAATTCCAGAAGATTTAGATCATCTAGCTAAGGGAGGACGATTAACTCCAATGGCAGCTAAGCTTGCAGGAATGTTGAAAATTAAACCAATTTTGGAAGTATCTAAAAATACTGAAGGAAAAGTCGATGTTTTTGATAAAGTACGTACAATGTCCAAAGCTATTAAAAAAGCTGTTAAAGTGATTTCAAAAGAAGCGAATGCACAAGATTATGAATTTTATGTATTAAACGGAGAAAATCTAGAAGGTACACAAATTGCGATAGATGAGCTACACGATGTGTTTGGTGAAGACATTCAAATTCATACAGATCCAATGTATGCCGTTATTGCAGTACACACAGGATTAGGTGCTGTAGGCGTTCAATTTGTGAAAAAAGTAAAGGGGGCCTAGCCATGAAGCTTGCATTTGTGACGGATACCGGAACAGGCCAGCATCCAGACTATTGGAAAGAAAAAGGAATTTATTGCCTTCCATTACAAATTACTTGTGATGGTGAATCAAAAGATGAATATACCGAAATTACATATTCAGAAGTGATTCAAAAATTACATGAGAAAATGGTTTTAAAAACATCTTTACCAAGTTTAGGCAAAATTCAAGATTGTTTTGAAGAATTAAAAAATGAAGGATATGACACAATTTTTGCGGTTCCTATTTGTCGAGGATTATCCGGAACATTAGATTCTATGGAAATGATTGCGAATCAATTAGAAATGAAATTTGTAGGCATTGATTGTTATTGCACAGCGGTTGAACAAGGATGTATGATTGAGACGGCTAAAAAAATGTATGAAGCAAACATTCCAATTGATGAAATTATTAAAAAACTACAAAGCATTGCGGATAGTTGTGAAACTGTGTTGTTGTGTGATGATTTAGATCATATGAAACGTGGTGGAAGATTGACACCGATGGCTGCGGCATTAGGTGGTTTATTGAAAATCAAACCTGTTTTACACATTGGTAAAAGTACGAATGGAAAAGTAGATGTATTAGATAAAGTTCGTACAATGAAACGTGCTCAAGATCGTGTTATTAAACATTTAAAAGAATTAGATGTAAATTCTGATTATACATTTATTGTTGCGCACGTTGATGCATTAGAAGCTGCAAAAGAATATGCACAAAAGATTGAAAGCCAAATAGAAGGTGCTAAAGTAAAAGTAATCAATTTAGTAAGTGCAGTCGGAATCCATACGGGACTTGGCTGCTTAGCATTACAAGTGTTCAATGAAATGAAAGACTAGAAGTATCAAGAATGATGCTTCTTTTATTTTTTACACTATAAGAAAAACGCCTATATCCATTGGATAGGCGTTTCATTGTTTTTAATTAGATATTCATTCGCAAGCTTAAAATGATTGTTTCCAAAGAAACCTCGATAAGCACTTAAAGGACTTGGATGCGGGCTTGTAAGAATTAAATGTTTTGGATTTGTTAGTAATTTCTTGGCTTGGATAGCCTTAGATCCCCATAATAAAAATACAACAGGGCCATCCTTTTCATTGATCCATCTTAAAGCTTCATTTGTAAAATTCTGCCATCCTTTATCTTGATGAGATAAAGGTTTATGCTCTTCAACTGTAAGGATAGTATTCATTAATAGTACTCCTTGTTTAGCCCAGTCGGTCAAATCACCCGTGCGATGTACAGGAGTCTGATACTCATTTTCTAGTTCTTTATACATGTTTTGTAAAGATGGAGGTAAAGGAAAGTTGCTTGGTACACTAAATGAGTAACCTTGAGCTTGTCCTGGGCCATGATATGGATCTTGTCCTAAAATAACAACTTTTGTGTCTTTTAAAGAAGTTGTTTTAAAGGCTGCAAAAATATTTTCTTTTGCAGGATAAATATTTTTTGTCTTATATTCCTTAGCTAAAAAATAGCGTAAATTTAGTAAATAATCTTTTTGTATTTCTTGATCAAACAGTTGATCCCAGTCATTATGCATAATCATGTGATTCACTTCTTTCTTTAGTGATATAATAATACCATGAATGTACAAGAGAAAATTAATAAAATGGAAAATTGCCGTGGAAAAAACCATGACCTATTAGAATTCAGACAATGGTTAACGGATGCAATGCCCAACCATACAGCCTTAAAAAAGATTCAGGTAGCTGGTACAAACGGAAAGGGAAGTACTTCAATTTGGCTAAGAGATTTGTTGATGAAAAAAGGATATAAAGTAGGGGTTTTTACATCTCCACATTTAATTCATCATACAGAAAGAATACGCGTGAATGATACATGTATTACTTTAGCTGATTGGGAAAGAATCTATGATCAATATGAAGAGTTATTCTTATTACATAAGATGACAATGTTTGAAATGGATCTATGGATGTCAATGGCCTATTTTATTGAACAACAAGTTGATTACTGCATTATTGAAGCCGGGATGGGTGGTCGTTTAGATGCAACAACGGCATTAGATTATAAAGCTTGTTTGATTACTAATGTAGGACTTGATCATACGGAATATCTAGGGGAGACATTCGAACAAATCGCTTATGAAAAATCAGGTGTATTTAAACCAAATGTTCCTGCTTTGACAACCGAAGATAAACCGGAATGCCAAAAAGTAATGGAGCTTGTTGCAGATTATATGAAAACACCACTATGTTTTATTGATTGTCAAGAAACTGATGTATTGAGATGGAATGGTATGACATTTCATTTGAATCCACCATTATATCAGGCTAAAAATTTATCTCTAGCATTAGAAACGTTGAATGTACTGGGAATTTGGCTCGAAGAAAATGAAATTCAACAGGTAATTGATCATTTTCAATGGGCAGGCAGATATATGGTTCTTAGAAAAGATCCATTGGTTTTGTTAGATGGAGCACACAATGTACATGGAATAACAGCGTTGACACGATCTTTGAAGGATTTTACAGGAAAGATTTATTTTTCGGTATTAAAAGAGAAGGATGCACCGCATATGATTGAATTACTTCAATCCATTAGTAAAGACATTACATTAGTAGAAATATCGAGTGCTCGTTTATATCCATTAGAAAAATTAGGGTATCCTATTATTACAGTGGATGAGTTGATCTCAAGACTATTAGATACAAAAGAAGACAGCTTATTATGTGGTTCTCTTTATTATGTAGGAGAAGTATTAGAAAAATGGGGCAATGTTTGACATGCCCTATTTTAGCACTTACAATTATTCTATTGGAGTTGGAGCGATAATATGTTTACGATTGAGGAGTTTTTGCGTATATCCAATCAAATGAGGGATTATTACGCTAAAAAAATAAAAGATAGTTTTCAAGAATTTAATTTTTCACCAAATGAAATATCTATCTTGATTGTTTTAAAGAATAATTCAACTATTACAACAAGTACGGAATTAAAAGTGGTGTTAGGCGTTTCAAAGACTCTGATTTCTAGAAGTGTTGATTCGTTGGAGAAAAAGGGACTTATTTGTACTTGCATAGATGAAAAAGACAGTCGAATACACCATTTACAACTAACAGATGAATGTAAACCTATTTTAAAGATTATTGATGAAGAGATTGGTAAAATCAATAAAACATTATTTAATGATGTGTCTGTAGAAGAAATGAACAGCTTGAAGCAGACGATGAGTAAATTACAGAAGTGTGTTGAAAAAGAAGAATAGTTATGTGGCATATAACCACTAAACTTGCTACAATAGAAGTAACAAGGGAGGTGTTCTTATGGACAACACAGTTTTATATGATCTTTCTTATGGTATGTATGCCGTGGGTGTAAAAGACGGCATGCGCGAATGCGGATGTATTGTGAATACTGTATTTCAGGTTTCGACAATAGGACCGCTAATTGCCTTGAGTATGAATAAAGATAATTATACATGTTCATTGATTGAAAAAAGTAAATGCTTTTCTTTATCCATTTTACCTGAAACAATAGATTCACAAGTCATTTCGGATTTGGGTTTTCAGACAGGAAAAGATAAAGATAAGTGGACAAAATTGAAACATCATTTATTTCGAGAATTGCCTGTTGTAGATAATGCGTTAGGATACATGATGTGTGAAGTGCAAAGTCATATGGATGCAGGAACACACTATGTATTCTTGGCAAAAGTTGTTGATGCCAAGAAAGGTGATTCTGGTAAACCAATGACCTATGCGTATTATCATAATGTATTGAAACAAAGTGCACCGGCAAAAGCACCTACATACAGAAAAGAAGAAAAGTGGGTATGTAGTGTTTGTGGATATGTATATGATGGTGATGATTTTGAAAGCGAACCAGATGATTATGTATGTCCAGTTTGTGGAGCTAAAAAAGACATGTTTAAATTGCAGTAAAAAAGGTGGACCTATTAACGGTTCACCTTTGGCTTTAATTGAATACATGTTTTCATTACTGAATATAAAATAACAACTTGGAATGGTAATGAAATTAAGTTTTTGATTAGTTTAGGACTCGCAATAGCTAAGAATGGAGTTCCCCACAACATAGATGTAAATAGTGTGTTTAAGAATAAACTGACAACTACATCATATGTTATTCGACATAAGATGACACGAACCCAAGTGATTCTTTCGCAGTTATAGAAGTAAGCTGAAAAAATACATGCGCTTGCCATAGTTGAAATCATAAAGATTGGATAATATGCACCCACAGGTTTGACCATGTAATTGACTAAATCTAGTAATGGTGCAAGCACTAAGTTTGGAACGGGTCCATAAAGTAAGCAGCTGGCAGCTGTCGCAATAGAAGCAAAACCTAATTTTAGCTGGTTTGTGATTTGAATGGATCCAAACAAGTTAAGAATAACATTTAGGGCAAAAAATAGTGCCACACCTACGATAACACGCACGTTTTTTAATGAGCGTGCATTTTCTTTTAACATTACAAAGTATTGATTCATATATAAAAAGACCTCCTTTTTCCATATTGCGATACAAAAAAAGAAAGCCTTTAATTTTTTGGATCACAACAGCGGGATGCAAAATATGTACCGCAAGAATAACTTTTCGTTCCTTAACCAACTCCCCGTGTTAAAGACACTTAACGCACATATTTTTACTCTGTATGTAGTTGAATTATATGTATTAAAAAGAGATCTGTCAACAGATCTCTTTAATTGTAGTGATTACGCATGAAATGATCTTCAAAATTTCGCGATTTAAGATTATTTATTTTTTTATACACTTTAATAGTGTATTGGTGTACACTATTATTATGAAAAGATATGTTACTTATCCTGACTGGGT
>NZ_VUMR01000061.1 GCF_009696075.1 Holdemanella porci
TAAAAATACTGTAACAAAAAGATAGGGAAAGTAAACCCTAAAAGTGTTTAAAGGTCATCTCTATCTCAGAGTCAAAATCCCTATGACTTTTAAAGGTTGATTTATCCCTATCTATTTTTATATATTCCTTTTTTCTATACAAGGTATACATTTGCGGTTTATAATGTGGGTGGTTCGATGCAAAGGAGTGGTAATATATGAGATTTTTTGATTACATTGATACTATCGAAAAGCCTACGATTGACAATATTCGGGTTATATATAAGGCTGTAAATGAGAAGTATGATGATCTCATAGACATGGCACTAGAGCCGAATAGTAAGAATTATAAAAAGTGGGTTCAGAATATGGAGTGTTTAAAAAAGTCTGAAAACATGATGATTGATTGTATTTGCAATAAGCAGATTACAGATACAGAGTGGTTAGAACTTATGTATAATATTTATCGTTACCAAGTTAAATATGGTGGATTAAAATACCTTACAATTGAATTATAGAAAAAGGGACGTATGATTACGTCCTAATTTTTTTAGTTTAATTTATCTTGTACGATTTTCTTTACCATTGGATAGGCAATAAGTGCAATCACAATACCTGCAGCTCCTTGGACTACGTTGGCTAAAATTTCACTTGCGGCTACGATCCAGCTTCCTTTTAATATGTATTTGGCAATGAAGTATCCAAATACCATAATGACAGATCCGAATACGTAGCTTGAGATTTGTTTCGTTTTAGAGTAGTTTTTCATAAGTAGGGAAACTACGATAGCTTCTAGTCCTTTGATGATTAGAGTAAAGAAGAAGTAGTGTCCGTATCCTCCGGCTACATCGGCTAGTGCGCTTCCTAAGCCTCCAATCAAGAAGCTTTCAAATGGATTTAAAAAGCTTGCGAATAATAGGATGAAGCCATCTCCTAGATTGAAGTATCCGTCTAATGCGTTTGGTACTTTGATGAACATGGTTGCGACAAATACAAGTGCCATACCTAGTCCGGTTAGTACGATTTCATATGTTTGTTTGTTTTTCATGATCTTTCCTTCTTTCTGTAACTTAGTGATTATTATACTTGTTTCTGTATATAAAAAAATATACAATTATAAAAAATAATTAGGGGACAGTTACATGAAGAAATATCAAGTAATTTATGATTTGTATAAGGAGTCGATTCTTTCTGGAATTTTAAAGTATGGGGATCGTGTGGATTCGATTCGTGAATGTGTAAAAAAGATGAATGTGTCTAAGACCACGGTGGAAAATGCATATAATAAGTTGGTTTTGGATGGGTTTATTTCAAGTCAAGAAAAAGTGGGATATGTAGTGAGTATGAATCCGGAGCGTATCATACTGCATCAGGAAATTTTGGATTATAGTTCGAGTCATAAAGAAAAATCGTATGATTATGATTTTCGGATTCAGTCGGTTTCTTTTGATTCGTTTGAAACGACAATTTGGAAACGATATATGAAGGGTGTTTTGAATGATAAGCGGTTGATGTCAAGTTATGGTTTAGCGCAGGGTGAGTATGGATTAAGACAGGCTCTATGTAAGTATGTATATCAGAATCGGAATATTTTGTGTTTTCCTGAGCAGATGGTGATTGGTTCAAACTATCAGTCTTTGTTGTATATATTTTGTGGGATGTTAGATAAGTCAAAGGTGATTGGTTTAAGTACTTTAGTAGATGATCAGGCTAAGCAGGTGTTTTTGTCGTATGGTTTTCATGTTGAATATTTAAATCCAGATTCTTTTGTGAAGGATATTCAAAGATTGAATGTGGATGTTGTCTATGTGAATACGACTTGTTTTACGTCTAATAGACAGTCTATGAGTGAAAGAATTCGTGAGGAATTAGTTTCCTTAGAGAATGTTTTGATTCTTGAGGATGATTATAATGGGGAGCTTGTGTATGCTTCTAAAATCAAGACTTCGTTGTGTTCGAAAAGTAAGAATGTGATTTACTTTTCTTCATTTTCAAGACTATTATTACCGAGTCTTCGTATTGGGTATATGATTTTAAATGAGGAGTATATGCGTAAGTATAGTGCTTCTTATTTTGGTCCAACGACGAGCAAAATTGAGCAGGTGGCTTTTACACAGTATATTGTGGATGGGTATTTGCAGAAGCATTTAAGAAAGCTTGTTCGTGAGTATAAGGAGAAGCATTTATATTTAAAGAAATTGTTGGACACGTATATTGGTTGTTCGTATATTTTGGATGAGACGTATATGGCGTATTGGTTAAATTTAGATGTGGATATATCACGCTTTCGAGATTTGTGTGAATCGAATCGTGTCGCAATTAGTATTTTAAATGGGCGTATTGGATTGTCTTTTGCGAGTATGAGTAAAGAATTGATGTTAGATGGTGTGATTCGTCTTGCAGAAATATGGAAAGAGTGTTAAAATTTTATCGATTCGACAGTGAAGAAGATAAGTAGAATTAAAAGTTCTTGTGTATAGAGAGAGGGCGTTTGGTGAAAGCTCTTCGAGATTTTTAGTTTGAAGCTACTTTGGAGTTGAAACGTAGTCGGCGTTAACGAGTGAATTGAGGGCATTTTTCGATTTTGAAAAATGAACTAGGATGGTACCGCGTAATTATACGTTCCTAGAAATAGGAGCGTTTTTTTATTGGAGGAAAGAAAAGATGAAACAATTAACTGGTAATCAGATTCGTCAGATGTTCTTGGATTATTTTAAATCTAAAGGGCATATGATTGAGCCGGGCGCAAGTTTGATTCCGCATAATGACCCAACATTATTATGGATCAATGCGGGTGTTGCGGCTTTGAAAAAATATTTTGATGGTAGTGAAAAACCAGCTTCAAATCGTATTGCGAATGCGCAGAAGTCAATTCGTACAAATGATATTGAAAATGTGGGTCGTACGGCTCGTCACCACACTTTCTTTGAAATGTTAGGTAACTTCTCGATTGGAGATTATTTCAAGGATGAGGCCATTCAGTTTGCGTGGGAATTTTTAACAAGCGAAGAATGGATGGGTATTGATAAGGACAGATTGTATGTGTCTGTATATACAGATGATGCGCGTGCTTATGAAGTATGGACTACAATTTGTGGTGTAGATCCTAGTCATATTTTAAAGACAGATGATAACTTCTGGGAAATTGGTAAGGGACCTGGTGGACCTGACAGTGAAATTTTCTTTGATCGTGGAGAAAAATATGATCCTGAAGGTTTGGGAGAAAAATTATTCTTTGATGAAATGGAAAATGATCGATATGTAGAAGTATGGAATGTTGTATTCTCTCAATATGATTGTGATCCAAGTATTGATCGTAAAGACTATAAGGAACTTCCTCAGAAGAATATTGATACAGGTATGGGTCTTGAGCGTTTGGTTGCCTTAGTTCAGGATGGAGAAACAAACTTCGATACCGATTTATTCTTACCTATTATTCGTGCAACAGAAGCTATGGCGAAACATCCTTATGAAGGTGAATATAAGATGGCTTACCGTGTTATTGCGGACCACGTTCGTACAGTGACTTTTGCGTTGAGTGATGGTGCTAACTTCTCAAATAGTGGTCGTGGGTATGTACTTCGTCGTGTTCTTCGTCGTGCAGTTCGTTATGGTTTAAAATTAGGTTTGGATGAACCATTCTTGTATAAACTAGTTCCTGTTGTTGCGGATTTAATGCAGGATTTCTATCCTTATTTGCAGGAGCATGTTGCGTTCAACCAGAAGTTGATTAAGGTGGAAGAAGAAACTTTCAAGAAGACTTTAAAGGTTGGTCAGGCATTACTAGACGAAGAGATCAGCAAGGCTAAGGATGGTAAGCTTAGTGGTGAAGTTGTCTTCAAATTGTATGATACATATGGATTCCCATTTGAATTGACACAAGAAATTGCCGAGGAAAGTGGAATTACTGTAAGTCATGATGAGTTTGATGCAGAGATGAACAAACAAAAAGAGCGTGCTCGTAATGCGCGTAATGTAAAGGATTCTTTTGCGTCTCAAAATGAAGAGTTGATGAACTTCAATGAGCCAAGTGAATTTATTGGTTATGATCACTTGTCTTGTGATGGTAAGATCATTGCCTTATTTAATGCAGAAGGTAAAATGGTTGATTCTTTAGAAGATGAAGGTATGATCATTTTAGATGAAACTTGTTTCTATGCCGAAAGTGGTGGACAGGTTGCCGATAAGGGAACATTTAGTGCGGATGGTGTAGAAGTAGAAGTATTGGATGTTCAAAAGACGCGTAATAAACAGCATATTCACACAGTAAAAATCAATAGTGGTGTATTAGAAAAGGGTATGTCTTTACATGGTGAAGTGAATGTCAAAGATCGTTTGGCAACTACAGCAAACCACTCTTGTACACACTTGTTGCAGTCGGCTTTAGTTAAGGTATTGGGTGATCATATTCACCAGGCTGGATCTTTTAACTGTCCTGAATATTTGCGTTTTGACTTTAATCACTATGAAAAGGTTACGGCTGAACAATTGGCTGAAGTAGAACGAATTGTGAATGAATATATTAGTGCCGCTTATCCAGTAACAAAAGAAATAATGCCTATTGAAGAGGCTAAGAAGTCTGGTGCCACTGCATTATTTGATGAGAAGTATGGAGATACAGTTCGTGTTGTAACAATGGGTGATGTATCTAAGGAATTCTGTGCTGGATGTCATGTTGAAAACACAGCTCAGATTGGTCTATGCAAGATCATTAGTGAGGAAAGTATTGGTTCAGATTCTCGTCGTATTACGGCTAAGACTAAGTTTGCGGCTTACCAAGATTTTGCACAAGAACACACTATGTTAGAAAACATTGCGGATAGTGCGAAACAAAAGGGTATTAAGAATATTGATACTAAGGTTGAGGCTGCTTATAAAACTATGCATGATATGCAAAAGGAAATCGATAACTTGAAAAACCAGATTTTTACTTTGAAGTCTAAAGAGTGGGCTACTGAGGCTAAAGATTTTGGAAAAGTCAATGTATTGATTAAATCTGTTTCTGGAATGGATGCAGGTGCATTGAAGGATATTGTTTCTAACTTAAAGGCTAGTGATGACAAGATGGTTGTATTCTTCGTTAACACAAATGGAGAAAAGGTTGTCTTTGTATCTGGTGCAGGTAAAGAGGCTGTTAAGGCTGGTGTACATGCGGGTCAATTGGTTAAGAAAGCGGCTCAAATCTGTTCTGGTAATGGTGGTGGAAAGCCAGATATGGCTCAAGCCGGTGGTAAGGATGCTTCTAAGGTCGATGAAGCTATCGATGCAATCACAGAAGAATTGAAAAGTTTATAAGAGTAATTAGGATATGCCTTGTGCATATCCTTTTGTTTGTCATAAAATTGACATAACTTAACATACATTTTATAATTTTCATATGTATTGAAAGGGTTTTAAGTATGAATAATGAGCATTGGTATGTATTATTAACCATTCGTTCGAAGGAAGAGGAAGTATGTAAATACTTGAATGAAAACGAGGGTATTTTTGCGTTTAGTCCTAAGATGGAGTTTTATCATAGGGTTTCTAAACAGATTCAATTGCGAACTTTATTCGGTGGCTATGTATTTGTGGTGAGTAAATTGTCACAGGTAGAAGTGGATCGTATTTTTAGAAAGTTTCCTTTGGAGAGTGTTTTTATTCACGAATTAAAATATAAAGAGGATATTTCTGCATTAACTGATGAAGAGATTCGTATTCTTACGGTGTTGATGGATGACAAGAAGATTCTTCGTATGTCTTATGGTGTATTACTAAACAACAAGATTCATGTGACAAGAGGTCCACTTGTAAATATGGATGATTATATTATTAAGTATGATAAGCATAATCGTTTGGCTACATTGAATTTGAATTTCTTGAATCAGATATGGAAAGTGGGAGTCACCTTAATTGAATAGTGTGATAGAATGGATGTGTTTAAGGACATGTCCATTTTTTATGAGGGGTAAAGGGTAATGAATGTACATATTACAAATATTTATGGGTTTATACAAGATCAAGAATTAAAGAAGAAACAAAATCTATATGCGGATGCAGGGCACATATTAGGCTTTAAAGAGATGGGAATCTTTAATTTTGATGTGAGTACAGATACAGAGAGTGAATTATCAAAGCGTTTGGATGGGATTATTTCATCACTTCAATTTAATGATCTGGTGTTTGTACAATTGCCATCGGGTAATGGTGAACACTATGATAATTTACTTATCAATAAAATCAAGGCTTATAATTCGAAGGTTTGTATTCTTTTGCATCAAACAATTGAATATGAGTATGTATTAAATTCTGTTGATTTAATTATGCCGACAAATAATGAGGTACATGTTTATTTGAAGGAACATAATTATACGAATGTATTCTATAAGAAGAATATTAACTATGAATTTTCAATGATTTCAAATTCATCAAATATTTTATCTTCAGATTTCTATATTAAGAAGTATTTAATTGATGCAGTAGATCAATTAGAAGAACCAGTATTGGATGAGGATGTGATTCATATTGGTTTTGGACTGCATGATAAGGATGGTCATTATAGTGTTTGGGTAGGAACGGCTATGCAGTCTATAATTGATCATACGGATTCGAAATTATGTTTCCATATCCTTCATGATGAGACTGTGAGTGAAGAAAATAAAAGAAGATTAAAACAGGTGGCAAATCAAAAAGGGGACTTTATAGAATTTCATGAAATAGATAGTGCAGAATTTGAATGTATAAAAAATCGTACCCATGGATTTACAATTGGAACAATGTTTCGATGTATGTTGCCAGATTTATTGCCAGATTTATCAAAGATTGTTTATTTAGATGCAGATATATTTGTGAATACAGATATTAAAGAATTGTGGGAATTTGATATTAATGATTATTGTATGGCTGCGGTTGTCGATGAAGGCGTGATCAAGTTTCATATTCCTAATATACTATATAAATATCCTGAGATTGATCGAAATCAGTATTTTAATGCAGGTGTATTATGTATGAATCTAAGGAAAATTAAACAAAGAGGAAATTTGAAGGATTTGGTTGTAAAATTTTTGGTGAATAATCCTGAAGCAACTTATCCGGATCAAGATGCATTGAATGTTTTATTTCATAATAACATCTTATATTTGGATTCTAGTTGGAATCAATTTGTATATTCACATAGAGAAGAGAATATTGATATATTAAAACAAGGGATATATCATTTTGCGGCAGATGTTTTAGTTTTATATTCAAATAGTAAAATTGATATGGAATATTTTAAGACTTTGTGTCGTACACCATGGTCGGATTATGAGATTGGAAATCGAATTGATGGATGCATCGGAAGATTGAATGATAGAATTAATCAATATGAAAAAATGATGTATCGTTTATCTATGCCAGGAGTAAAACATATTTTCTATGGTGAAGAAAATGATACGCTGAGAAAAATATATAATTTAATACATATTACAGAGAATGATTATAGAGTTTTAAAACGTCCTGATAATTTAAATGGGCAAGTTTTACCTTGTAAGAATTTAGAATCGTTAAAAGATGAGAAAGGACAAATTATTATTTTTGTGCTATATGAATCTGATGGTTATACCGCAATACAAAACTTAGAAGAACTAGGTTATGTAAATGGAGAAGATTTCTTTGTGGTTGCGAGATTTATGTCATTCTTAGATGGAGGATTTGCATAAGTCTGACTATAATTTGTATTTTTTGGAATTGAAAGGGGAATAAATATGAATGTTCATGTTACAAATATATATGGGTTTTCTCCCACAAGTGTTGTTTTGATATCTCAACACGAAGTAAGAAATATAGCAAGTAGTTTGGGATTTAATGAATTAGCAGTATATATTTATGATTCTTATACGGAACCATATAATGAATTGAGTTCAAGATTAGATGGAATTATTGCGCGTGTATCACCTGGAGATGTTGTTTTTTATCAGTCGCCAACATGGAATGGTTACGAATGGGATACTGCATTCGTCGATAAATTAAAGGCGTATGGGTGTCGAATTGTAATGTTTATACAGGATGTACCACCATTACAATTTGAATTAAATTATTATTTAATGCCTAATTTTATATCAATATACAATAAAGCTGAAGTTATTGTTGTTCCATCTGAACAAATGTATTTAAAATTGGTTGAAGAAGGTTTGACAGTTAAAAAGTATGTTGTTCAAAAAATGTGGGATTTTACTGTAGATCAGTCATTATATAGTCCGTCATTCGAAAGAAAATTATACTTTACTGGAGATATATCTCGTTTTCCTTTTATACAAAATTGGCATTACAATACGGACTTACATGTATTTGGAAATAAAATGGAGGATTATGATTATAGTAAAGTTCATTTTGGTGGATGGTTAAATAAGACAGAGTTGTTACTTCAACTATCTAAAGGTGGTTTTGGCTTAGTTTGGGGTAATTCAGAAAAGCCAGAGGAAGAAAGAGATTACTATAAGTTAAACTGTTCTTATAAATTAGCTTCCTATTTGTCTGCTGGTATTCCAGTAATTGTTCCTGACTATTTGTCAAATGTAGATTTCATTAAGAAAAACAATGTTGGCTTCGTGGTTTCAAGCTTAGAAGAAGCAGATCAAGTAATTCAAGAATGTAGTGAACAACAGTACAATGAGATGGTATCGAATGTAAAGAATGTTCAATACTTAATCAATAATGGTTATTTTACTAAGAAATTGTTTGTGGATTCATTAATGAAACTAAATAGTAATGAAGATAATGAATTGAATATAAAGGTATTAGGTATTTTGGATACTTTAAATTATATTATGGCTCATAATAGTTCGGTTGCTCGTTTTGGAGATGGGGAAATGGATATTATTACTGGTCATAGTATTCCTTATCAAGATTATGATGAAAATTTAGCGAATGAATTAAAAGAAATTATTAGATCAGAAAGTAATGAATCTTTAGTGATATGTTTGTCGGATGTATTTGAAAGATTAGATCGATATAATCAATCTGCAGTAGATTTTTGGAAACAACATTTAAATAACAATTATGTTCATTATAAGAGTTTATGTAAAGCGCCATGGTATGGATCAACATTTATTTCAAGGCCCTATATGGATTTGGTAGATAAGAGTCTTTCAAAAATGTATTTTAAGAATATAAAAAATTTATGGGATAAAAGAGATATATTGATTGTTGAAGGTGTAAATTCAAGAAGTGGTGTTGGTAACGATTTGTTTGATAATGCGAATTCTGTAGAAAGAATTATTTGTCCTTCAAAGAATGCATATTCAAAAATTGATGAGATTGAATCATTGATAGAAAAGCATGCTGAAAATAAATTGATATTATTGGTTTTAGGACCAACCGCAAAAGTTCTTGCGTACAGATTATCAAATAAAGACTATCAAGCAATTGATATGGGACATATCGATTCAGAGTATGAATGGTTTAAAATGGGTGCTACTTATAAGGTGAAGTTAGATAATAAGCATACAGCAGAGCATAACTTTGATGAAAATATTATTCTTAATGAAGATGTTGATTACAATAGACAAGTGATTGTAAGAATTGAATGATTATTTAAAAATATAAAATCTGTAATTAGAAACTTAACTTAATATAATTGTTGTTCTATGTTTTGAGTGAAAATCAAAATATTTAGTTAACAAAATTATAACTAAAGTTATAAAAGCGGTTATATAATTTGAAGGCGGATTTGTATATATAATTCAATGTATTAACATTTGTGTATTTTTTATAAAAAAGTGGTTAGAAATCAATTATTTTACTTGAATAAATCAAGCTTTCCGTTTACTATTAAACCTAGTAAGGGAAGAGTGTATTCTTTTTATGTACTCTACTTGATTTTTTTGTTTTTAATTTGAAGGGCTTCGTATAAATTAAAAGTTTAAGGGAAGGAATGAGTGTATATGTCGAAAAAGAAAAATGTTAGAAGAAAAAAATCGAACAATCTTTTAAAGGGTGTAGCTGCTGCTGGTGCTGTTGTAGGTGGCGGGACTATTTTTGCGGGTAACAATGCTGTTTATGCTGCTGAAATTGGTAGTGAAACTACTTCTACTCAACAATCAGAAAACGTTGTATCAGAATCAGTTTCTGAATCTACAACAGAATCTTTATTAAATAGTACATCAAACCAAAGTGTAACTAGTGTTAAGAACACAGTGTTTAGGAGTGCTTCTGAACCAATGGTTACTATGGTTACAGATACTAAAGAAGAATCTCCTAAAGGAGAAGTTATTAGTAATGATTCTACAAATGTTCAAGAAAACAACGCTATACAAGAAGAACAAGAAGGAACTAGTGATGATGTTGAAGTTTTGCAGGATGAAGAAACTACCAATGAAAATCAAAATGAAAATATGGATCCATCAACTAAAAAAAATGGTGTAACTGAGCAAACATCACAATCTTTAAGTACATCAACCTCATTAATGTATAGCGAAGTTGATAGTAAAGAGGCATTAAATGTTAAAGTATCAGAATCAATGTCTTTATCAGTTTCGGCATCAGAAGCAAGTGAGGTAGATTCTAATAGTAACAATCCATTAACTAGTGCAGAATCTAATACATATGAAGGTTCTTTGTCGGCTGCTATAAATGATTTTGAATCAAGATATTCAGAAATTCAGACAAGTTATGATTCACAGATTGCAGAAAGTAAAAAGAATAATGAATATTTAACAACACTTTATAATGATATTAAAGCACAAATGGCTGAAGTAAAGAAAGCTTATGACTATGCACATGACAATAGAACGGATAAATTAAATAATGAAGAATATGATTACTACAAACTTGTTGATGAATTAGCTGTTATGTATGCTAAATATTTCTTATTTCAACAGGAAAATAGTCAAATAAAGGATGTAGAGCAAACTGATTGGGAAAAGGATAGAGGCGAAAGTAATTATATAAAAATTGATTATACGGATACGAATGGAAAGAGACAATCTGCATATTTTGACTATGTTATTACAGATCATCACAATAATAGGATTGATGGTGAAAAGCAATGGTTCCATAATTATGAATACAAAGATGTCTCAATCATGGTTCTAAAAAAATCTCCTAATTATCAATATGAGAATACTAACTTTTACTTCCGTGATGATTTTTCAACAAGTGTAAAAGGAAATAGAGTTTTCTATATCAACGGACGAGAATTGACAATGGACTCTTCACAAACACGTTATATTAATGAATATACATATATTGGAGATGACCAATATAAAGTAAGTTATGTTTTAGATGGTCAAGAATATAAAAATAAAGGCTTAACAGATACATTGGTGACTTGTTAATATATTCGACATTAATAATGTCTATTTAAGAATTATTGTATAGGTGTAAACGAAAGAGAGACTACACTTATGACAAGAACTTCAAAATATTTAAA
>NZ_VUMR01000062.1 GCF_009696075.1 Holdemanella porci
GCACAAGAATCTACAATATCCAGGACAGTCATGTTCAATATCTCATTCTATTTTTAATGTGATTGGTTCCTTATCAAATCAAATTCGAGATGTTTTACCTGTCCTATAAATATACTAGCATCAAAGCTTCTGTAAAGGAAGCGTATGTGAAGTATTCAAATGTCTTACATGAATTAGAAACATTAAAAAACGAAGAATTTTCGGATGCCGAATTGGAATTTTTAACGACACAGTTGGATGAAATTGAGAATGCGAACATTCAAGAAGATGAATTGGATGCATTAAATGATCAGATTCACGAGGCAACCAGCTGGTATAAAAATTCAGAGGATCTTTCGTCTTGTCTATATGAAATTGATAAAGAAAATGGAGCGTTAGATTCTTTATATACTTTATATAAACAAGCTTCAAAATCACCCATCTTAAATGACTATGAAGAATCATTCAAAAATCTATATTATTCTTTACAAAGTGTGGATGAAGAATTGAAGCATATGCGTGATACACATTCTAATGATTCTTTAGATTTGGATAGTCTACAAAGTCGTCAATATTTGATCAAGAAATTATATCGTAAATATGGTGGTTCATATACGAGTTTAATGGAGTCTAAAAAGAGTATCACAGATAAGATCGATCGAATCATTCATCGGCAGGATGTGTTTGACAAATTGGAAAAAGAAAAAGAAGAATCGTTTACGGCGTATATGAAGTTGGCAAAAGCATTGTCATTGAAAAGAAAAGCGTGTTTTAAAGAACTGGAATCAAAAGTGATGGAACATTGTAAAGACTTGATGTTAGAAAATGCTCGCTTTATGATTTCTTGTATGGAAAAGAAACCTTCCAGCAATGGCATTGATGACATTGAATTTCTAGTTTCTATGAATCTAGGACAGGATTTTTCAAGTTTGAGTGCTTCTGCATCTGGAGGAGAACTTTCAAGATTGATGTTGGCATTAAAAGTGGTGTTCCAAGCTTCGAATGGCATTGAAACCATCATCTTTGATGAAATTGACACGGGTGTGAGTGGTAAAGTTGCCTTAGCTATGGGTGCTAAGATGAAGGCTTTATCCAAAAATTACCAAGTTTTATGTATTACCCACTTGGCCAGTGTTGCTGTCTATGCCAATACGCATTATTTGGTCAATAAAAAGGCATCCGCAAGTGAAACCATCACAAGTGTACAAGAACTTGATCAAGACAAAACGATTCAAGAATTAGCTGTAATGACAAGTGGGGAAGCGAGTCAAAAAGCAAAAGAATCGATGCAAGATCTATGGGTGAAGATTCATGGCTAGAGTCATATTACATATTGATTTAAATGCCTTTTTTGCGAGTTGTGAAGAAATAAAGAATCCGGATTTAAAAGAGTTTCCGGTTGCGGTAGGTTCCACTTCAAAGCGAGGCGTGATTTCAACTGCGAACTATGAAGCTAGAAAATATGGTGTGCATAGTGCGATGCCTGTTTATGAGGCTTTGCGTCTATGTCCAGATTTAGTATTGATCCAAGGTGATTATGGCTATTATCGTTCCATGTCCGCTCAGTTTTTTTCGTATTTAAAAACATTTACCCATCAAATTGAACCGGCGAGTATAGATGAGTGTTACATGGATGTAACGGATATTATTAAGCGCTATAAAAGGCCTTTGGATCTTGTATTTGAAATTCAAAATGGTGTTTATGAAAAGTGTCATTTGAATTGTTCGATTGGTGTTGCGCCCAATCGTTTTCTTGCGAAAATGGCGAGTGACATGCGTAAACCCAAAGGAATCACGGTTTTAAGAAAGTCAGAGCTTTCAACAAAACTATGGCCTTTAAAGATCCATGAAATGAATGGCATTGGTAAAAAGAGCGTGCCTATTTTAAATGAAATGGGTATTTATACGATTGGTGATTTTGCGGATGAAAAGAATGAACAAAAGATCATACATAGATTGGGAAAATCGTCTTATTCTTTGATTCAAAAGGCAAGAGGGAATTCGAGTGCGACTTTATGTTATTCAACTACACAAAAGAGCATTTCGATTTCTAGAACTTATTCCAATGATCTATATTCAATTGATGAAGTGAATAGTTGTCTTGAGAATATCGTTCGAGAACTAACGCATAAGATGCAGCAAGAAAATCAAAAAGGAAAACTTGTTACGTTAACTTTACGAGATACAGCGTTTCATAATGTGTGTCACAGTATGAATTTAAGTCAGTATGCGAATACGTATCCTATGATTTTTGGGGCTTGCCGGCAATTGTTAGAAGAATATTTTGAACCCATTGGCTATCGCTATATAGGTGTACATATTGGGTCTTTAAAAGATGCCCAACAGATTGTAGAACAGATGGATTTATTTGAAGCTCCACAAGAAAATACGGATTATATATTGAATCGTCTGAATGAAAAAATGGATAGTAAATGTTTTATAAAAGCGAGTGATTTATTGAAGAAGGAGGATGCCAGTTGAGTTTAACTTTAGATTATTTTATGGATGAAAACTTGAAGTTATATCAAGATAAAGAGCATTTTCGTTTTAATACAGATACAAAACTTTTAGCTAAATTTGTGCATTTAAAAAAACAGGAGCGTATTTTAGATATTGGTACCAATAATGCGGCTTTACTCGTTTATTTTGATCAGTTTAATGTCAAAGAACTTGTGGGTGTTGAAATATTAGAACAGACTAGTAAGGTTGCTCAAAAGAATGCGGATATGTTTATCAAGCATCCTGTAAAAATTGTCAATCAGCCAATACAAAAATATGAAGATGATTTGTTTGATGTGATTGTTTCCAATCCGCCATACTTTAAAATGGATGCCAATCAGCTTCCGGAACAATTGAATTTTCGTCATTTGGGGAGAATGGAAGAAAATTTGACATTGGAACAATTGGTCTTTCATGCGAATCGATTATTGAAGAGTTATGGGCGCTTTTATATGGTGCATCGTCCGAATCGTTTAAATGAGATCAATAAAGTTTTGTATGCGAATCACTTTAGTATTCGTAACTTGCAGTTCGCATATGATCATCGTGACAACCAAGTAAAATCGGTTTTGATTGAAGCCATAAAAGAGTCAAATTGTGACATGAAGGTATTAGAACCAATTTACATTTGATTTGTGTTATAATACATTTATGGAATTAAAAGACGCATTTGAGGATTATCGCTTATATTTGAATGTTCTACAAAGAAAATCAAAGAAAACGCAACAATCGTATCTTCATGATATTGAGGTGTATTTAAATTTCTTAGGTAAAAGAAATATTTTGTTGTGCGAAGACATTTCAGTTTTGGATATCGAAGACTTTTTGGATGTCTATGCCGAAGATCACATCGCCTCGAGTGTCAATCGTATGATTGCGAGTATTCATTCTTTTCATTTGCAGATATCGATTGCGCATCCTGAAATCAAAGATGTGTCTTTATTAATTCATGGGATGAAATCATCTAAACATCTGCCTGTCTATTTATCGGTGGATGAGGTAAAAAAAGTTTTTTCATCTTTTCAAGACAATCAGATCGACCAATATAATAAAACGATATTAGTTGTATTATATTCTTGTGGTTTGCGTGTAAGTGAGCTTTGTGAGTTAAAATTGAATGATGTACATTTGGCGGAAGGTATCTTAAAGGTCAAAGGTAAAGGGGACAAGGAACGTGTGATTCCGATATCTTCGTATTGTATTTCACAGATGAAATATTATTTAGATTCCATTCGTAGTGTTTGGGATGTAAAGAATGTTTCGTATTTTTTTGTGAATCGTTTAGGCCGTCGTTGCACTCGGCAATATGTGCATTTAATGATCAAAAATAAAGTGAATGAATTAAATTTGAACTCTAAAATCTCAGCACATAGTTTCAGACATTCGTTTGCGACACATCTTTTAGATGGGAATGCGGATCTTAGAATCGTGCAGGAGTTGTTGGGACATTCAAACATTCAAACGACGCAGATCTATACACATATTCAAGATCAGCGTTTAACAAGTGTATATGATCGTTGTTTTCAAAAAATAGAAAAGCCAAAGGAGGAATAGTATATGTCATGTGAAGGTTGTCCTTCTCAAGGAAAATGTGGTAAGAACAGTGAAACATGTGGAATTCAATCGAATCCAGATAACCACATTAAAAATATTATCACTGTAATGTCTGGTAAAGGTGGTGTTGGCAAATCCACAGTTACAGTCATGTTAGCTAAGGCAATGGCTAAAAAAGGTTTAAAAGTAGGTATTATGGATGCGGATATTACAGGTCCTAGTATTCCTAGACTTTTAGCTTTGACAAACCAACATGCGTATGGAAATGAAAAGCAGCAATTGATTCCAATTGAATCCAAAGAAGGTATTAAAGTGATGTCTTTAAACTTCTTGGTACAATCTGAATCTGATCCAGTGATCTGGCGTGGTCCAGTTATTGGTGGGGTTGTTAAACAATTCTATACAGATGTTGTTTGGGGTGATTTGGATGTCTTATTGATTGATATGCCTCCTGGAACTGGAGATGTTGCCCTAACAATTATGCAGTCCATTCCAGTGCAGGGTGTTGTGATGGTATCTACGCCTCAGCCAATGGTAAGTATGATTGTAGAAAAAGCTTGTCACATGTGTGAGAAGATGGAAGTCAAAGTTCTTGGCATCATTGAAAATATGGCATATTTGGAATGTCCAAATTGTCATGAAAGAATTGAATTCTACAAGAAGGAAGATGTGGAAACATTATGCAATTCGACTTGTACAAAATTATATGGAACACTTCCAATGTTGGATTTAATTCGTGATATCAATGAATATGATGCATATTCTAAGGAACAACAAGAAAAAGTAGATGCGTATATAAGTGATATTGCGACTGAAGTCTTAGAAGATATTGCCTAATGGAGTATGTACTTCATCGTAAGTCCAATTGTAAAAAAATAAAAATACGTGTAGTCAAAGGAGTCGTTCAGGTGAGCGCTCCTTTCTATGTTTCTAAAAGGGAAATTGATGATTTTATCAAAGAACAAGAAACTTGGATCCAAAATCAGTTAAGCAAGTATACTGTTTCAAAAGAAAATGATAAGATTCCTTTATTGGGCAACGAATATAGATTACATTATATTGATCAACGAAAGTGTTATGTTGAAGATTATGATTTATATTTGTATCCAGATACAAAGTTGATTCAACTATTTTTGAAGCAGAATGCCAAAAAGTATATTGATCTTCGTTTTGAATTCTTTTGCGAACAATTACACATACAGGATATTTCTTTACAATATGGCTTTTATAAAAGTAAGTGGGGCAGCTGTACACCAAGTAAACATAAGATTTGTTTCAATGTAAATCTTATATTTATGCCTTTAGAATTTGTGGATGCGATCATTCTTCATGAATTAGCGCATTTGTATCATTTGAACCATTCAAAAGAATTCTATGATTTACTATGCACTTGGATGCCAAATTATAAAGAGATCATGAAAAAAAATAAAAAGAATCCAATCCCAAATTTGTATTAAAAAAGAGCTCAAGTTGAGCTCTCATTTTTTATACGTTAATTGCGGCATGCATTCCTAATGCATCTTTTTCTTTAGCTAGAATTGGATCGATGAACTCTTTGAAGAATTCTTCTGTTTGTTGAACAGAACGTCCAACGAAGTTTTCTGGTTTCATGATGGAAAGAATTTTTTCTTTTGTCATGCCAAATTTTGGATCTTGTGCAATACGGTCAATTAAATCGTTTGGTTTGCCTTCTTCTTTAACCACACGACCAGCTGCCATTGAGTGTTGACGAATCAATTCGTGTAATTCTTGGCGGTCTCCACCAGCTTTAACAGCGTCCATCATAATATTTTCTGTAGCCATGAATGGTAGTTCTTTTAATAAGTTAGCTTCTACAACTTTTGGATATACAACTAAACCATCGCTTACATTTAAGTAAAGATCTAATAATCCATCCGTAGCTAAGAAGGCTTCGGCAATCGAAATACGTTTGTTTGCGGAATCATCCAATGTTCTTTCAAACCATTGTGTACTTGCCGTAATTGCAGGGTTGATGGAATCGGCAATGATGTAATTAGCTAGTGCTGCCATTCTTTCTGAACGCATTGGGTTACGTTTGTAGGCCATTGCGCTTGAACCAATTTGTGATTTTTCAAATGGTTCTTCGATTTCTTTCATATGTTGTAATAAACGAATATCATTACTGAATTTGTGTGCACTTTGTGCAATTTGAACTAAAACTTGTAGTACTTGTGTATCATATTTACGAGTATATGTTTGTCCGCTGACTGCGAAATATTGGTCGTAGCCTAATTTTTCACAGATCTTTTTATCTAAAGCTTTAACTTTGTCTGTATCTCCTTCAAACAATTCCATAAAGCTTGCCTGTGTACCTGTTGTACCTTTGCATCCTAATAATTTTTTATTGTCTAATAAATGCTGGATTTCAATGTAGTCCATATATAAGTCTTGTGCCCACAAGCTAGCTCTTTTACCTACAGTGGTTGGTTGGGCTGGTTGGAAGTGAGTAAACGCAAGACATGGCATGTCTTTGTATTTTAATGCGAATTCTTCTAATTTTTCTAATACATTGACGATTTTCTTTTGTACAAGCTCTAAAGCTTCGTGCATGATAATTAAATCTGTATTGTCACCAACGTAGCAGCTAGTAGCCCCTAAGTGAATGATTCCCTTAGCTTTTGGACATTGTACTCCATACGCATATACGTGTGACATAACATCATGACGTACTTCTTTTTCTCTGGCTTTTGCGACATCGTAGTTGATATCTAAAGCGTGTGCTTTTAATTCTTCGATTTGTTCTTCGGTAATGTCTAATCCAAGTTCTTTTTCTGACTCCGCAAGAGCAATCCAAAGTCTTCTCCATGTCGTAAATTTTTTGTCGTTTGAAAATAATGCCTGCATTTCCTTAGATGCATATCTCTGTGAAAGAGGAGATTGGTAATATTCGTTCATTTGTCCCACCTATTCTAGTTAGTTTTTTCCTAACATCAATATTATATGTGTTTCAATTTTTAAATTCAACTTCAATTGTTGTATAATAAAGGAGTATGGAAAAGGAGTAGTTATGAAAACTTTATCTATATTATCTACAAAGCTTAGTGCCTGGGGGCTACACCTAATTGGTAGGGGTGGATCGATGCCTGGGTCGATTGGCTGTAAAGTCGATGCGAATATATTATCGAAATTAAAATTTAATGGTCCTGTCATTTTAGTTACGGGTACAAATGGAAAAACGAGTACGGTCAATATGATTACAGACTTGTTTGAAAAGGCTGGATACAACGTGATTTCCAATCGTAAGGGAGATAATTTAAAGGCAGGTATTGTCACTACGTTGTTGACTCACGCAAAACTCAATGGTGAAATCAAAGCCAATGCGGTTGTATTAGAATGCGATGAATTGAATGTAAGACATATTCTTCCATTTATTCCGGTTACAGATTTTGTGGTCAATAATTTCTTTCGTGATCAATTAGATCGTGCTCGTGAAATGGAACAGTTGATCGATTCAATTGAAAAGGTATTGCCTTCATATAGGGGTCGATTGATTTTAAATGCGAATGATCCTAATGTCGTACGACTCAATTTAGTAGCGAAAAATGCTTCATTCTCTTATTTTGGAATGGATGAGAACAAGTATTCGGTTAAAACGACAAAAGAGGCAAGTGAAGGAAAATTTTGTCCTAAATGTGGGGCAAGACTTGAATACAGTTATTATCAATATTCACATATTGGTAAATTCCATTGTTCAAAGTGTGATTTTCAAACGCCTGAAATGGACATTTGTTTAAAAAATATTGATTTGGATAAAGAAACATTTTCGAGTGATGGAGTAAATTATAAATCTCCGTATGAAGGAATGTATTCTATGTACAATTGTGCCGTTGTATTGAATGTCGCAAAAAATTATGGTATCTCACAAGATTGTGTTAAGTCTGTATTTAGTCATGCGCCTCAGCCTGCGGGAAGAAATGAAACATTCACATCAAAGGAACAGACATGTATTTTAAACTTGGTTAAAAATCCTACGGGTGCCAACGAAGTTATGAAAGTCATTGAAAAAGATGATTCGGATAAGACAATTGTGATCGTATTGAATGATCGTGAGCAGGATGGTACAGATGTGAGTTGGATCTATGATACTTTCTTTGAAAAGATTATGAAAGATAGCACAAAGGAAATTATTTGTACGGGTCTTCGTGCAAATGATATGGCTTTAAGAATCTATTATGGTGGCTATAAAGGTCCTTTAAGTGTTGTCGATACTTTGGACATTGCCGTAAAAGCCGCATTAGCTACAAAGCGTACGACATATGCGATTGCGACATATACGGCATTACTTCCTACGCGTAATGCGATCAAGAAGGAGATGGGTCTATGAAAGTAGTTTGGATGTATCATGATATTATGGATCTTTATGGGGATAAGGGAAATATGATGGTTCTAAAGAAGCGTTGTTTAGATCGTGGTATTCCTTTTGAACTCGATACTTGTGGTATTGGTGAAGAAAAAGATTTAAGTGAATATGATTTGATTTTCTTAGGTGGTGGTGCAGATAAGGAACAAATTAGTTTAATTCCAGATTTATTATCGCGTAAAGAAAATATAACGAAGGCCATAGATGAAAAGACCTTTGTGCTTTTGATTTGTGGTGGTTATCAATTGTTTGGTCAATATTATATTGCGGCCAACAATGAGAAGATTTCTGGTTTACAGTTCTATGATTATTATACGGATACGGGAAAAGCTGGTAGTCGTTGCATTGGAAATGTTGTGATTGATGCAAATTTAGATGGTTTAAAAACGCGTATCGTTGGTTTTGAAAATCATGGGGGTCAAACATTAAATGTAACGCATCCTTTAGGAAAAGTTGTGAAGGGTTGTGGTAACAGCTTTAATGCAGGTTATGAAGGATTCTATGATGGAAAGATTCTAGGTACCTATTTGCATGGTCCTTTACTTCCAAAAAATCCTGAGGTGGCTGATTTTGTGATTTCAAAAGCACTACAAAAAAGAAATCCGGATTTTAAATATAGTGATTTAAAGCCATTGGAAGATAAGTTTGAAAAGATGGCTCGTGAGGCTGTATTTAAGAAATTAGAGCTATAAAAAAAGATGTCATAAGACATCTAAAAACATAGTACATAGGGGGTTTATTACATTTTTGACTCGAACGATAATGAAGTACTATGTTTTTTATCACTCACTCCTTTCATGGTTTTAGTATATAAGTTATATTGACATTATATATGTCAAATATATGAGGAATCGTATGAGAAAATTTATTATATCCATGTTCATTGTTCTATCGACATTGATCACGCCTATATTGGCTTATGAGATTGATGAGATACCTGAATATAATGGCAATCCTTATGTAGAGATACATGATAATGAGCCTGTATTCAGTTCGAAGGATATGAATACAAAGAGTTTTGAATCGTACTCGAATCTAGATTTTTTAGATCGGCCACAGGTTGCGTATGCGAATGTGTCGAAGGATCTAATGCCAACAAAAAAACGAGAAAGTATTGGTTCTGTAAAGCCCACAGGGTGGCATACAGTACGTTATAAGGGAATTGATGGGAAGTATTTATATAATCGTTGTCATTTGATTGGATATCAATTAACAGGTGAGAATGCGAATCGGAAAAACTTAATGACGGGTACGCGCTATTTAAATGTAGAGGGTATGCTTCCGTTTGAAAATGAAGTATCTGACTACATAAAAAAGACAAATCATCATGTTTTATATCGGGTTACACCTATTTATGATGGTGATAATTTGATTGCGGATGGTGTACAGATTGAGGCGTATTCTGTAGAAGATAAAGGACAAGGTGTATCGTTTAATGTATTTTGTTATAACGTACAGCCAGGTATCACAATTGATTATAAAACGGGCGATTCAAGTCGCTCAAATGACAATATTATAAAGGAATATAAAGTTACAGAGGATACTTCTACTTATGTTTTAAATGTAAAAACACATAAGTTTCATATGCCTACTTGTGCAAGCATTCGGTTGATGAATGATATAAATAAGTTGGAGTCAAGTGAGTCTAGAGATGTACTAATCGCTCAGGGGTATTCGCCTTGTAAAAACTGCAATCCATAGGAGAATAACATGAAAAAAATAGTATCTATGCTGTGTGTATGTGTTTTATCTTTATCTTTATTTGGTTGTTCTAAACCAGAAAATAATGTGGAATTAAAGAAGAATGTATCGTGTCAATTGTTGGATGTTTTAACCATCACAAATGATACAGATAATTCGACGTACTACTATTATTTGGCAAGTGTTGAAAATAAGGGTAAAAAGCCGTATGACACAAAGAATTTAATTTATACTGTAACAGATGACAATGAAAAAGATATTAGTGTCATTGATAAATATCAGTCTACGCCTTCTTATATCATCAATAAGGGCCAAAATACGTATATTTATGGATATATTGGATTTCCAAACAATGATCAAAAAAACTTGGGTCTTTCTTTTAACAACAAGAAACAGTTCTTGCCTTTTAAAGCCTTTGATATTCGTAAGGCCAGTGATAAAAATGTAAAGGATTCAAAGGATGCAAAATATACTTTCTTTGAGGATGATACACTTCAGATTGGTGTAGATGCATCTAAGGCAAGTTGTGTATATGAAAATGGGGAAACAGTATTAAAAAATATTAAGATTACTTATAAGAATAAAACGGATTCTCGTATCATTGTTCCATATTTAACGCCGAGTGCTACTTTAGAAGGTGTCGATCTTAGTAACAAGTATGATTTCGCAAATATGGATGAAATCAAAAGTCATGATTTTACAACGAATGGTATGGCGCCTAAAACACAAAGTTTTAAAGCGGATGTAACTGGGTATGTATTGTATTTCTTGGATAAAAAACAAACTGTAAATACAGAAATTGAATTCCATTTTGAAAAGGCAGCTCCTGATTTTACGGATAAGAGTACTAAGCCTTTTGTGGTTCATATGAATTCGAAAGCATTTGGAAAATCAAACACATTTAAGATTGGACTTGAATAAGTCCTTTTCTTTTTGGTTCACATTGTTTATAATCCCGTTTTCGACAGTTATATAACGCAACAATGAGCGCAAACCTTTAGTTTATAGGCTTTACGCTCATTTTTTACTTTTATGAAATGTTGTATGGGAATTTTATTTTTCAAATTTTTTTAAATTTATTTAATGTTGGCTTAACTAGCAATTTGGTGACTTTGCTATAATTTTGCGTTTTATCACTTATGCGAATAACCATTCGTTCTTCAAATCCTTTAAACGAGTGATCTTATAGATATTTTTCAATCTAAGTAGTACGTA
>NZ_VUMR01000063.1 GCF_009696075.1 Holdemanella porci
GTACTACTTAGATTGAAAAACATCTATAAAATCACTCGCTTAAAGGATTTGAAAAACGAGTGGTTATTCGTGTAAGTGATAAAAAGAAGAATTATAGCAAAGTCACCAAATTGCTAGTTAAGCCTTTCTTTTTCGATGGCACTTACGACGTTTGTATCACAAAATGAAGGGGCAGGACAAAGTGAACGTTCTCGAAAGGGAATTTTATTTGGGCTTGCAGCTGCATTATTAATGATTGAATGTTTGGGTATTTTGATCTACTTATTTGCGCCAACTTTTATATCTTTCTTTAATCAAAATCCAGAAGTAATTGCGATTGGAGTAGATCGTGCAAAAATTTGTGCCTTTTTCTATGTCCTTTTAGGCTTTTCACACGTGGTTTCTAGTATTTTAAGAGGTTTGGGACGTCCTTTAATGCCAATGGTGGTCATGCTTGTATGTTGGTGTGCTGTTCGTGTGGTTGCTTTAATGACGATAGGACAGAGCGTACACAGCTTGTATTTAACCCATTGGTTGTATCCAATTACTTGGGGATTGAGTTCAATTGTTTATATATTTGATTTAAGAAAATATAAATTGTTTATGCCTAGAGCATAACTTTCATGAAATATAGGTTGTCATTTAAGTTGATTTTAGGTATTATAATGTTGCAGAAGTGTTTTTCTGATTTTGGAGGTCTTACTTATGGTCTTAAGAAGATTTACCACAATTGATAGAGAAGAATTGCTTTTTTAAGTGTGCCTACTATAGGTGCGCTTTTTTTGTTTTGAAAGGAAGGTCATTTATGGAAACAAAGCGTGTTTTAATTGTGATGGGTTCTCGTTCAGACTTACCTAGTATGGAAGGCTGCATGAAACAATTAGACGACTTTCAAGTTGGCTATGAAGTTCGTGTGTTAAGTGCTCACCGTACGCCGGAAGCGGTTTTGGAATTGTCAAAGACAGCGTGTGAACGTGGAATTCAGGTTATTATTGCGGCAGCTGGAGGAGCAGCACATTTAGCTGGAGTTTTAGCTAGCTCTACACCGTTGCCAGTTATTGGAATCCCTATTCAGACATCTGCTTTAGGTGGATTGGATTCATTATTATCGACAGTACAAATGCCTCAAGGTGTTCCTGTTGCGACTGTCGCAATTGGAAAATCAGGGGCAAGAAATGCAGCTATTTTAGCTTGCCAGATGATCGGACTAAATGATAAGTCATTGCAGGATAAAATTGTTGAGTTTAAAAAAGAACAAGCACAAAAAGTATTAGAACAGTCAATTGTTGAATAAGGAGAAGGAAATGGATACTCGTATTTTTGTTCATAAAAAAGAACAGTTTCAAGTTGAAAGTGAATCGTTAGCGGCTGAATTAAGACAATCTTTATCTTTAAAAGAAGATTTTGGTCTTACAAAATACAATTTATATGATATTTTTGATGCTGACGAAAATGATATTGAATTATTAAAGAAAAATGTTTGTAGCGAAGTTGTTACAGATGATGTATATGATTCTGTAGATTTAACAGGTAAATCATATTTGGCATATGAATTTTTGCCAGGTCAATATGATCAAAGAGCAGACAGTGCAATGCAATGTTTGATGCTTTTGAACAACAAACAAACAGTACGTATTCATTCAGGTACTTTATTAGTGTTCGCAAACCCAGTAGATGAAGAAACACTTAATAAAATCACACATTATATTGTTAACCCTGTTGAAGCACGTGTTAAAGACCTTTCTGTATTAGTGGATGATCAGGACGTTGAAGTAAAAGATGTTCCTGTATTAGAAGGATTTACAAAAATGAGTAAAGAAGAATTAGATTCTTTACGTCAGACTTTAGGGTTGGCCATGTCTCAAGCGGACATTGAGCATGTTCAACGTTACTTCGAAAAAGAAGAAAAAAGAGATTGCACAATGACTGAACTACGTGTGTTAGACACATATTGGTCAGATCACTGTCGTCATACTACTTTTGAAACTGTATTAGATGATGTAAGTTTCCATTTGGATACATTATCAGATGAGTTACAGGCTTCTTATGATAAATATTTAAAATTACGTCAGGAAGTTCATGGAAATCGTAAAGAAAAAACATTGATGGACATGGCTACTATCGCAGGTAAATATCTTCGTAAACAAGGTAAACTTGATGATATGGAGATTACCGATGAAATCAATGCGTGCAGTGTAGAAATTACAGTGGATGTAGATGGAAAAGATGAACAATGGTTGTTGATGTTTAAAAATGAAACACATAACCACCCAACAGAAATTGAACCATTTGGTGGAGCAAGTACATGTATTGGGGGAGCTATTCGTGATCCATTATCAGGACGTAGCTATGTATATCAAGCTATGCGTATTACAGGGGCTGGAGATATCACAAAACCAATTAGTGAAACATTAGAGCACAAATTACCTCAATCTAAGATTTCAAAAACCGCTGCTCAAGGTTATTCAAGTTATGGTAACCAAATTGGTTTGGCAACTACATTTGTAGATGAAATTTATGATGATGGCTATGTTGCGAAACGTATGGAAGTTGGTGCAGTTGTGGGTGCGGCTCCTAAATCACATGTTAAACGTGAAAAACCAGAAGCTGGCGATATTATCGTTATGATTGGTGGAGCTACTGGTCGTGATGGAATCGGTGGAGCTACAGGTTCTAGTAAAGAACATAATGAAACAAGTTTGGAAAAATGTTCTAGTGAAGTTCAAAAGGGAAATGCCTTGATTGAACGTAAATTACAGCGTTTATTTAGAAATCCTACTTGTACAAAATTAATTAAAAAGGCGAATGACTTTGGAGCAGGTGGAGTTAGTGTTGCCGTAGGTGAACTTGCAGATGGTTTGAATATCAACTTAGATGCGGTTCCAGTTAAATATCAAGGCTTAGATGGAACAGAATTAGCTATTAGTGAATCACAAGAGCGTATGGCTGTATGTATCGAGGCTAAGGATTTTGAAAAATTCAAAGAAGAAGCATATAAAGAAAACTTAGAAGCTATCAAAGTTGCAGATGTAACAGATACAAATCGTTTAGTCATGAAATGGCGCGGTGAAACAATTGTTGATATGTCTCGTGCATTCTTGGATACGAACGGTGTTCGTCAGCACCAGATTGTGGACGTTTGCGAAAATGAATATGATGAACATCCATTTGATGCAGTAAACTCAGATTTAAATACAGTATTACAAGATGCGAATGTCGCAAGTCAGATTGGTTTGGCAGAAATGTTTGATGCTTCTATTGGTAAGAGTACAGTGTTGATGCCTTTTGGAGGTAAATATCAATTGACTCCTGAAGAAGGTTCTGTACAAAAATTACCAGTGCATGGAATGACAAACACTTGTTCGGTTATGACATATGGATATGATCCAAAAGTATCTAAATATTCTCCATATTTAGGTGCTAGCTATTCAGTTGTTGAAGCATTAGCTCGTATTACAGCATTGGGTGCTGACTATAAGAAGTGTCGTTTATCAAATCAGGAATATTTTGAACATTTAGGTGTCGATGCACAAAAATGGGGACAACCATTTGAAGCTTTATTAGGTTTGATTGATGCTCAATTGGCATTTGAAACACCAAGTATTGGTGGAAAAGACTCTATGAGTGGAACATATAAAGATATTCATGTACCACCAACAGTGATTACATTTGCGGTAACAACAGCTAAAACAGATGATATTGTTTCGGCTTCATTTAAAAATCCTGGAGACTATGTATATTTGGTAAAACATAAACCAGTTAAAAACAATGTTCCAAACTATGAACAATTAAAGGAAAATTTTGAAACGGTTCATAAATTAATGCAAGAAAAGAAAATTGTTGCGGCAAGCACAATTAAATTTGGTGGCCTAGGTGCAACTATTGCGAAAATGGCATTTGGATCTAAAGTTGGTGTTGCGATCAACACAGAAGAAGATGTATATGGATTCAATTTGGGTTCAATGATCGTGGAAGCTACAGAAAGCATTCAAGATGAACATTTAGAATTGATTGGTATTTTAAACGATGATTCTAAGATTGTATTAAATGATGAAACCGTTGAAATTGAAGATGCATTAAAGGCTTGGACAAAGCGTTATAGTGAAATTTATCCAATGATCGTGGATGAAGGAAAAGATACTTTAGAAACTCCATTAAATGATGCAGAAGTACCAATGTCTAAGGTTGTTGTGGAAAAACCAAAAGTAATTATTCCTATTTTCCCTGGACAAAACTGTGAATTTGATACAACAGCTAAGTTTGAACGTGCTGGTGCAGAAGTTAAACAAGTTGTATTTAATAACTTAACTGTAGAAAACATTCAAAAGAGTATCGAAACTTTAGCAAAAGAAATTAGTACAGCACAAATCTTAATGATTGTTGGTGGATTTAGTAGTGGTGATGAACCAGATGGTTCAGGTAAATTTATTGCGAATGTATTAAGAAATCCAAAGATTGCGCAAGCAATTGATACAATGCGTACAAATGATGGTTTGATCTTAGGTATCTGTAATGGATTCCAGGCATTGATCAAATCTGGATTATTGCCTTATGGTGATATTGAAAAATTGGATGCGGAAAATCCAACATTATTTAGAAATAATATCAATCGTCACGTTTCTCATATTGCACGTACTCGTATTACAAGTAATGCTTCTCCTTGGCTTGCAGGTATGAAAGCTGGAAATGTATATTCAGTTGCTGTTAGTCATGGTGAAGGTAAATTTGTTGCGAGTGAAGAAGTATTGAATAAGTTAATTGAAAATGGTCAGATTGCAACACAGTATGTAAATGAAAATGGTGTTCCAACAATGGATGGAAAAGACAACTTAAATGGTTCGAGCATGGCTATCGAAGGTATCTTCTCTGAAGACGGTAAGATCTTTGGCAAGATGGGTCATAGTGAGCGTTATGAAAAAGGCTTGTTCCAGAATATTGCTGGAAATAAAGACCAAGATATTTTCGCAAATGGTGTTCGTTATTTTACACACAAGCAGGTGAAGTAGAATGACGTTGAAAAAAGTAGTTCAAGATTCTTCTGGGATTGTTGGCTTGTTCAATGTAGAACAAGCTGCCCAGAATATCTATTTAGCAATGCATGCCATTCAGCATCGAGGACAAGATGGTGTTGGATTAGCAATTAGTGATGGAGAAAATGTTGTTTGTAAGAAGGGATTAGGCTTATTGTCGGAGAATTTAAAACAAGATACGTTAAATTCTTTAGAGGGGAATATTGCGATTGGTCAGCTTCGAATGGCAACAAAAAATGATTCTCAATTAGAAAATGTTCAGCCAATTATGGTGCGTAGTCACCAAAGATATTTTGCGGTTGTATCAAGTGGGATGATCACGAATGCGATTTCTTTAAGAACAAAATTAGAAAATGAAGGATTGATTTTTCAAGGAACAAGTGATTCAGAATTATTAGCACATTTGATTCAGTTGAATCCAGGTTCTTTTGAAGAAAAAATTGCGAAAGCTTGTCGTATGATGAGTGGTGCTTATACATTCATGGTCGTCACAAAAGACAGTTTGTATGTAGTAAGAGATCCTCATGGTATTCGTTCTTTATATATTGCCAAGGTAGATGAAGGATATTGTATCAGTAGCGAAACTTGTTCGTTCCCAATTCTTGGTGGAGAATTTATTCGTGAAGTAAATCCAGGTGAATTGATTTGTTTCAATTGCGAAGGTATGAAGTCTAGTCAGATTATTGAAGAAACAGAAACGAAGGCTTGTGCTTTAGAGTATGTATATTATTCTAGACCGGATAGTGTTCATAATGGTTTAACGGTTCATGAAGTAAGAAAACAATGTGGTTATTATTTAGCTAAAGAAGAGAATATTGAAGCGGATATCGTTGTCGGTGTTCCTGATTCAGCTTTAAGTGCAGCTGCAAGTTTTGCCAGAACATTGAATGTACCATATGAAACGGGATTGATTAAAAACCGTTATATTGGTTCTACATTTATTCGCCCGACAGAACAACAAAGAATGCAAGGTATGCGTGTTCGTTTAAATGCGATCAGTTCAGTTGTTAAAGATAAAAGAGTTTATTTAGTAGATGATAGTGTTGTGAAAGGTTTTACATCACGTCGAATTTGTCAATTATTAAAAGAGGCAGGCGCAAAAGAAGTGCACTTACGTATAGCTTCGCCAATGTTGAAATATCCTTGTTTATATGGAGCGGATTCAACGGCACAAAAAGATTTGGCGGCATTTAACTATACAGTAGATGAAATGGAACAATTGTTCCAGGTGGATTCATTGCGTTTCTTAAGTGTTGAAGACTTTAAAAAGTGTGTGCCTGAAACAAGCTGTTTAGCTTGTTGTACAGGTGAATGTCCAGAAGATTTACAAGATTATAAAGATGAGGTAAAGGAGTAGAGTATGGCAGAACATTATGCAGCAGCAGGCGTTAGTTTAGAGGCAGGATATAAATCTGTTGAATTGATTAAGGAGCATGTTAAGAAAACAATGCGTCCAGAAGTGTTAGGAGGACTTGGCGGTTTCTCTGGTGCTTTCTCATTATCTAAAATTAAAGATATGGAAGAGCCTGTATTACTTTCTGGTACAGATGGTTGTGGTACAAAAGTTAAACTTGCGATGGTTATGAATAAGCATGACACAATTGGAATTGATGCCGTTGCGATGTGTGTGAATGATATCGCATGTGCAGGTGGAGAACCACTATTCTTCTTAGATTACATCGCATGTGGAAAGAATGTTCCAGAAAAAATTGCGGACATTGTGAAGGGTGTGTCTGAGGGTTGTTTACAATCTGAAGCGGCTTTGATTGGTGGAGAAACGGCAGAACATCCAGGTTTAATGCCAGAAGAAGATTATGATTTAGCAGGTTTTGCCGTTGGTGTATGCGATAAAAAAGATATGATTACTGGTAAGGATCTAAATGTAGGAGATGTGTTAATTGGACTTCCTTCAACAGGTGTTCACAGTAATGGTTTCTCATTGGTTCGTAATGTATTTGATATTACAGAAGAATCTTTGAATACTTATTATGATGAATTAGGTAAAACTTTAGGAGAGGCATTATTGGCTCCTACAAAAATTTATGTAAAAGCATTAAAGCATATTAAAGCATCGGGTATTACATTAAAAGCTTGCAGCCACATCACAGGTGGTGGATTCTATGAAAACGTACCTCGTATGTTAAAAGAGGGTATGGGTGTTGAAATTGATACAAAGGCATTCCCAAAACCTCCAATCTTTGATTTGATTCAAAAAAATGGAGATATTTCTACGAAAGAAATGTACAACGTATTTAATATGGGACTTGGCTTTGTGATGGCTGTAGATCCAGCAGATGTTGAAAAAGTTCAAGTTGCCTTAAATGAAATCAATGAACCTAGCTATGTGGTTGGTAAAGTAACTGAAACAGGACAGGTAGATGTCCAATGGTAAATATTGCGGTATTTGCGAGTGGTTCAGGTACTAACTTTGAAACAATCTTGTCACATATTGAAGATGGTTCTTTGCATGTGAATTGTGCATGTTTGATTGCGGATAAAGAAAATGCGTATGCTAGAGTTCGTGCGCGTAATCATGGAGTAGAAGAGTTTTATTTTAATCCAAAGGGATATGATGGTAAAGCGGGTTATGAAGCGGCAATCTTAGAGGTATTAAAAGAAAAAAAGGTTGATTTGATTGTGTTAAGTGGATATATGCGTTTTATTGGACACACTTTATTAAGTGCTTATCCAAATCGTATCATCAATTTACATCCGGCTTATTTACCTGAATTTCCAGGAGCTCATAGTATTGCAGATGCGTATGAGGCAAAAGTAGCACAAACTGGAGTTACAGTTCATTTCGTAGACGAAGGTGTAGATACAGGTCCTATTATTCGTCAAGAAAGAGTAGCAATCGACCCATCTTGGGATCTTGAAACATTAGAATCGCATGTACATGCGATGGAATATGATTTGTTCTGGCAAGTCATTGAACAAGTCGCAAAAAGTATAGAGGAGGAAAAATAATGAAGCGAGCATTAGTAAGTGTATCCGATAAAACTGGTTTAGTTGAATTTGTACAAGGATTAGTAGATTGTGGATATGAAATCATTTCTACTGGAGGAACAAAAAAAGCCCTTGAGGCAGCTGGAATTCATCCAATTGGAATCAGTGATGTGACTGGTTTTCCAGAAATTATGGATGGTCGTGTGAAAACTTTACATCCAAAAGTTCATGGTGCATTACTTTGTGTCCGTTCAAATCCAGACCATGTACGTCAATTACAAGAATTAGGAATTGAGTATATTGATTTGGTTTGTGTGAATCTATATCCTTTTAAAGAAACTGTATTAAAACCAGGTGTAACACACGAAGAAATTATTGAAAATATTGATATTGGTGGTCCTAGTATGCTTCGTAGTGCTTCTAAAAACTATCAAAGTATTCCAGTTCTTTGTGATCCAAAAGATTATAATAAAGTTCTTGAAGAAATTAGAGAAAACCAAGAAACAACATTGGAAACGCGTGAGCGTTTAGCTGCAAAAGTATTCCGTCATACAGCTCGCTATGATGCGATGATCGCAGATTATTTAACGAAGAAAACACATGAAGAATTCCCAGAAAGTATGACAATTACTTTTGATAAGGTTCAAGACTTGCGTTATGGTGAAAATCCTCATCAAAAGGCTGCTTTCTATAAAGGAATGAATCCACAATATTCTTTGGCAAATGCGACTCAGCTTCATGGTAAAGAATTGTCTTACAACAATATTCAGGATGGAAATGCAGCTATTGAAATCTTAAAAGATTTTGAAGGTCAATATGCAGCTGTAGGTGTTAAACACATGAATCCATGTGGAGTTGGTATTGGTGAAAATATTGAAGCGGCTTGGGATAAAGCTTATGAGGCTGACTCAATTTCGATTTTTGGTGGTATCGTAGCGTTGAACGCAAAGGTTGAAAAGGGATTGGCAGAAAAATTATCTAAGATTTTCTTGGAAATCATTATTGCGCCAGACTTCTCTGAGGAAGCGTTGGAAATCTTGACTCGTAAGAAAAATATTCGATTAATGAAATTAGATACTAGCTTATCTGTTTCAAGCGCGTTAAAATATACAAATGTTAATGATGGTCTATTGGTTCAAGAGATGGATCAGCATACAATTAATGAGGAAGATTTAAAATGTGTGACAAATCGTAAACCTACAGAAGAAGAAATCAAACAATTGTTGTTTGGTTGGAAAGTTGTTAAGCACGTAAAATCAAATGCGATTGTCTTGGCAAAAGATGATATGACAATTGGTGTTGGTGCAGGACAAATGAACCGTGTTGGTGCAGCTAAGATTGCGATTGAACAGGCTGGTGAAAAGGCGAAAGGTTCTGTATTGGCAAGTGACGCTTTCTTCCCGATGCCAGATACAGTTCAAGAAGCTATCAAAGCGGGTGTGACTGCAATTATTCAGCCGGGTGGATCTATTAAGGATCAACTTTCAATTGATGAATGTAATGAACATGGCATCGCAATGGTATTTACAGGGGTTCGTCATTTTAAACATTAAAATATTAAAGAGTCTATATAGACTCTTTTTCATAGTTTGGAAGGGTCTATCATGGATAAGAAAAACAAAATTATTATTATTTCTCTATTATCTGCATTATTAATTGCACTCTGTGTATTGGTGGTAGAGATGAAGAGTACAGAGAAAAAAGCGTATCAAGGATTAACGGAAATCGAAGAAGATCAAAATATGGAAGTTGAAAATGATGATAACAGTCAATATATTGATATGTCTTTGGAAAAAGATATAGAAGCGCATTTTCAAGAGGATGGTATTGATCATGAAAGAGTAGCATATTGTATCACGGATTTAGAACATAACATTAAATATAGTATGAATGAGAAGGATGAGTTTATTGCAGCGAGTATTTATAAATTACCTTTGGCAATGCTATATTATGATAAAGTAAATGAGGGTGAGTATACATTAGATTCAACGTTTACATATAGTGGATATATGCATGAGGATGCAGGGGTTATTAGTTCAGATTATGGTATCGGTAGTCAGGTTCCTTTAAGTGATCTTTTAAATGATTTAATAATATATTCTGATAATGATGCAGGTCATATCTTATATGAAAATCTTGGTGGCTGGAAAGAATATAAGGAAGCAATGACAAAATATACAGATTCTATCAGTGAGAATTATTATACAATGGATAATGTTACAACGGCTAATACAATGAATGATGTGGTGACCTATTTATATGATCATAAAGAAGACTATAAAGGTTTGATTAAAAATATGGAAAAGGCAGAACCAGGTGAATATCTAGATAGGGATACACAATTGAGTATGCCTCAAAAGTATGGTATGTATGATTATGCTTTAAATAGTGTTGGTTTTGTAGAATGTAATACATCATATAGTATAGTTGTTTTAACGAGTTTAGGGGATAAAGGTGCTGATGTTATGGCAAATATCAATCGTATTGCTTATGAACATTTTAAATAGAGTTGAAAGGCTCTATTTTTTTGTAAGCGTATACAGTAAAAAATATGAAAAAAATAAAAAAAACATTTGACGAAGCGAAAAGTATTTGGTAATATAGATGAGCACTGCTGAGGTGCAGATGATCTTTGAAAACTGAACAGGAAATAGAAATACAAACTAAAACGTCAATTTCGAAACAAACAAAGAATTGAAACAAAGATGTCAGAGACATCTGGGAGCTAAATCAAATGGAGAGTTTGATCCTGGCTCAGGATGAACGCTGGCGGCATGCCTAATACATGCAAGTCGAACGGGAGGAAGGAAAGCTTGCTTTCCTGAATCTAGTGGCGAACGGGTGAGTAACACGTAGGTAACCTGCCCATGTGCCCGGGATAACTTCTGGAAACGGATGCTAAAACCGGATAGGTAGCAGACAAGCAT
>NZ_VUMR01000064.1 GCF_009696075.1 Holdemanella porci
TACGTACTACTTAGATTGAAAAACATCTATAAAATCACTCGCTTAAAGGATTTGAAAAACGAGTGGTTATTCGTGTAAGTGATAAAAAGAAGAATTATAGCAAAGTCACCAAATTGCTAGTTAAGCCTACTTTTTTATTAATTCGCATTAAAATCAATAAAATCAGTGCAGAAAAGCATGTTAATATCGTTTCAAACAAAGATACCTGCATGTGGTCAATTTCATTACCACCATTCAACATGATTTGAACATTATTCATGATCAGAACCATCATAACCGCAATAAACATGAATCCTTTTAAAAGAATCAAAATACTTTCAAGTTGTGCATAGCCAAAGGGATGTTTTTCCGTAACTGGCTTATAAAATAAAGGAATAATATAAATCGTTAAACCAATCACGACAAGTTCAGTTGAATCATAGACTGTATCTGCCAATACAGATTGCGATTTAGAAAAGATTGCCATGATAAGTTCTGCAAGTGCAAATACAACACCGGACCAAAAAGAAATACGCATCACAATTTGTTCCTGTTTTTCTTTCATTTTCTCACCTAATTTCCTCATTATTATATCACAAGAAAAAGGAACGTTTGATAAAACGTCCCTATTGTTGATTACGAATGTAGTTTAATGCGCCACCCGCCATAAGAATATCAATATCTTCTTGACTGATTGGTGCATGTACTTTGTATGTTTCATTCTTTGTCACATTTTCAACGATCAAATCTAATGAATCATATAATGAGTTTACATTTTCTATCTTTAATTCATCCATTTCATCGATTTTATCGTAGTCTGATTTATCTGTAAATATCAGTGGCAACAAGCCAAAATTGACTAAATTAGCCAAGTGAATACGGGCAAATGATTTTGTCAACACAGCTTTAATGCCTAAATACATAGGTGCAAGTGCTGCATGTTCTCTACTTGATCCTTGTCCATAGTTTTCTCCAGCTACAATGATTCCACCATTATTTTCTTTACATACTTCATCAAAATGAGGTTTATTATTTTCAAATACAAATGTGGATAACTTTTCGATATTTGAACGATACGGTAAAACCTTAGCTCCTGCTGGAGCAATGTGATCGGTTGTGATATTGTCTGGTAATTTAATTACAACTTTTTTATCAATTGTTGAATCCATTGGCGTATTTACTGGTAGTGGTTTAATATTGGGTCCACGAACAATTTCTATATTTTCTGGATCCTTACTTGGAGCATAAATCAATGAATCATCGATATAGCTTTGTTCTTTTTCAAATTCATCCGCATATTCCAAAGTGGTTGGATCTGTGATGACTCCTGTAATTGCACTGGCTGCAGCTACTTCTGGTGATACTAAATAAATACCTGCACTTAATGTGCCGCTTCGACCATAAAAGTTACGGTTAAAGGTACGTAAACTTACGGCATCACTCTTTGGACTTTGTCCCATACCAATACATGGTCCACATGTACATTCTAGAATTCTTGCTCCACAAGATACAAATGTCGCAAGTGTTCCGTTTTCAATTAATTTCATTAAAACTTGTCTAGATCCTGGTGAAACCACTAGACTTACATTATGAGCAATCTTTTTCCCTTTTAAAATGGCTGCGGCTTTCATTAAATCTTCATAACCTGAATTAGTGCATGATCCAATCGCAACTTGGTCCACTTTCATTCCGGCTAATTCAGACACATTTTTTATAGCATCTGGTGAATTTGGACATGCCGCTAATGGAGTAAGTTCATCAAGATTGATTTCAACTGTTTCATCATAATGACAACCTTCGTCTGCACTTAAAGCAATGTAGTCTGATTCTCTTTGTTGGCGCTTCAAAAATTCACGAGTTACTTCATCACTTGGAAAAATTGACGTAGTTGCACCAAGTTCTGCTCCCATATTTGTAATGGTAGCTCTTTGGTAGACACTTAAGTTTTTAACGCCTTCTCCGGAATACTCAAATACTTTTCCAACTCCGCCTTTTACACTTAATAATTCCAACAATTTTAAAATAATATCTTTACTGGAAACACCATGTGCTAAAGTACCCGTTAATTTTACTTCGACTACTTTAGGGCATGTTAAACGGTAACCAATTCCTGCCATAGCTTTGGCAACATCCAATCCTCCAGCACCAATGGCGATACATCCCATAGCGGAAGATGTTGGTGTGTGTGAATCGGAACCAATCAATGTCTTTCCTGGTTTAGCAAAACGTTCTAGATGAACTTGGTGACAAATCCCATTTCCGGGTTTTGAAAAATAAATCCCATATTTACTAGCTACACTTTGAAGATAAGCATGGTCATCTGCATTCATAAATCCATTCTGTAATGTATTGTGATCCACATAGCTGACAGATAATTCTGTTTTTACTTTTTTAACGCCCATAGCTTCAAACTGCATATAAGCCATAGTTCCTGTGGCATCTTGTGTTAGAGTCTGATCCATTTTGATTTCAATAGGTTGCCCCGCTTCTAATTTCCCTTTTAATAAATGTTTTTCTAGAATCTTATACGTTAAATTTTGCATAGACAATATCCTCCGTTTGGAATTATAACAAAAAATGTAACAAAATGAAAGTTTATGTTATAATATGAAACATATGAAAGGAGGTTTCAGGAAGTGAAGACACTAAAAGAAATCTATCAAGCTAATGAAGAACTCAATTATATCGATTCTTCCTTATACTCTAGATATCGTGTAAAAGCTGGTCTTAGAAATGATAATGGCACGGGAGTTAAGGTGGGTCTGACTAAGATTTGTGATGTTATTGGATATAAATTTGTTCACGAAAAGAAATACAACATTGATGGACAACTAATTTACAGGGGATATCCCATCAATTATTTAGTTGATAAACAACCTAAAGATCATGTTTTTGGATTTGAAGAAGTCGCATTCCTTTTGATTTTTGGCACATTACCGACAGAAGAACAGTTACAAGAATTTAAAGATTATTTATTGAACTTTAAAATGGGGCCTGTAGACTTACAGTATGAAACACCAAACATACTAAATGCACTTCAAATTGAAGTGTTGAAGTTATACGCAAAAGATCCAAGTGCTGATACAGATGACTTGGAAGAACGAATGATGAAAGGATTAAACATTCTAGCGAGTATTCCACTTTTCACATTTTCCTATGCCCGCAACAAAGTCTTTAAATCCTATCCTTATCCCGACAAAAGCCTAGCTGAAAATATCTTATGTATGGCTAGAGGGAATGATCAATATACTTTAGAAGAGGCAAGAATCTTGGACATTTTATTAATGGTTCATGCCGATCATGGTGGTGGAAACAACTCAACCTTTGCCAATGTCGTAATATCGAGTACAGGAACAGATATCTATTCTTGTATTTCGGCTGCCATTGGTTCTTTAAAAGGACCTAAGCATGGGGGTGCCAACTGTAAAGTTACCAATATGTTTAAAGCTATCTTCCATGAGGTCGGATTTACAACGGATAAATTAACACTAAAAAAGATTGCGAATCGTTTGTTAGATAAAGACTTCTTTGATCATAGTGGATTAATTTATGGAATTGGACATGCGATTTATACGAAGAGTGATCCTCGTGCATTATTGATTCAGCAACAATGTGAAATGCTCGCAAAATCAAAAGGACAAGAAGATATCTACAATTGTATCCATACATTTGAAAAAGTTGCCGTTGAAGTCATGAAAGAAAGAAAAGGCATCGATGTATGTGCCAATGTTGATTATTATTCCGGCTATGTTTATTCATTGCTGGGGATTGAAAACGACTTATTTACACCACTATTCGCAATCAGTCGTACAGCCGGATGGGTCAGCCATCATTTGGAGAATCGTCAATCAAACCGAAAATTAATACGACCTGCCAATGTATATGTAGGAGAAATGGAGGGAAACGAATGACTACAATAACAGTTTTTAAAGGGGACGGGATTGGTCCTGAAATTACGGATGCGGTAATCAAAGTATTAAATGCTGCAGGGGCAGATTTAGAATATGAATTCTTTAACGTAGGTGCAAAGGTATATGAAGAAACAAAAGAATATATTCCAGAAAAAGCACTTGAATCTTACGAAAAGAATAAAATTCTATTGAAGTCTCCTATCACAACGCCAGTTGGTAAAGGTTTTCGTTCATTGAATGTCACTTTGAGAAACAAATATGACTTGTGGGCAAATATTCGTCCAGCTAAATCGAATCCTTGTATTCCTACTCGTTTTGAAAATGTAGATATTGTAACTTTTAGAGAAAACACGGAAGATCTATATGTAGGAAAAGAAGAACAGATTGATGAGAATACAGTATATGCATATAAAATCATCACAAAAAAAGTGAGCACAAGAATTATCAAGGCTGCTTTTGAATATTGTGTAAAACATAATCGCAAAAAATTAACTTGTGTACATAAAGCTAACATCTTAAAAATGAGTGATGGTTTATTCCTTCATATTTTTGAAGATATTGCCAAGGATTATCCTCAAATTGAAGCCAATTCTTTGATTGTAGATAACACTTGTATGCAGTTGGTTATGCATCCCGAACAATTTGATGTGCTAGTCATGCCAAATCTTTATGGAGATATCGTTTCCGATTTAACGAGTGGATTAATTGGCGGTTTAGGATTACTTCCTAGCTGCAATAAAGGTGATGAATATGCGATGTATGAAGCTGTACACGGTAGTGCTCCAGATATTGCTGGTAAACACATTGCCAATCCAAGTGCTTTATTATTATCAGCTTGTATGATGTTAGATGATTTACATCAAGATGTGGTTTCTAGTAAAATCCGTAAAGCTTTAAATAAGGTGTTCGAAGAAAATAGTGTATTAACACCAGATCTTGGTGGCAATGCAACAACTGAACAATTCACAGATGAAATTATTAAAAATTTATAAAAAAAGAAAAGACGATGGTTATTCATCGTCTTCATCTTCGTCAGCCAATAATGGTTGGCGATTTTTTAATGTTAAAATATATGTTCCATCTTTTGGATATGCACTTTTGTCTTTTTGATCACTCAAGATTTCCAATTCACATGGATATCCTTCGTTTTCAAGAATTTGCAAAAGATTATCCTTACCAATTTTTTTAGTAATTGCACGTCCACATGCACAGTTACCATATTGATCAAGGCATTGTTTAATCCACACAGGAATTTTTGAAGCTGCCATTGTATCCTCCTTGATTAAAAGTATTCGCAAACTATATCATATGCAAAACACCTTTAAAAATCAAGTAGAATCCAACTTAACCTTCTAAAACTGCAATAATATTTGGATAATATGTAAAACGATCATCTACAAACTGTAAAGCTTGGTTTGCGATTTGTTTTGCCTTGTCTTTATCAACGCCTTCATAAATTGAAGCATAACGATAATAGATATAATCTTTGATTTGATTTTCTCTTAAAATATAAGCATAATCTGCATCACCTAATCCATAATCACCATGTAAGATATATAGATCAGCTACATCCATCATAATACGATTACTGTACTTGTTATGTAAGTCTTCTAATTGTGATAATACTGCGTAAATAAAGTGTTCATAGTAATCTACATCTTCATATTTCCATGTTTTCAAAACACTGTAAGCTAGGTCCATGAATTCTTCAACAAACTTTTCTACATCAACGCCAACTTCTTCTTCTAATTTCTTAGAATCATGAATATCTTTGTGTTGTGCAATCATCAATACTTTACGCATTGTATCAAATTGATCTTTATATTCTTCTCCATCCGCAACAACATCTGTATATTTATAATTCAATGCATGTGTAACATCTGCTTGCAAATCTTCAGGTTTCTGAGGTTTGATATCAGCTGTCTCAAATACTTTTGATACAAGTACTTCTACTAATCCCTCATCATAACCATCTTCTTCAAAGTTAAACTTACCCGTCAATTGATATTTGTTTACTAGATTTTCTGAAACAGATTTTACGTCCGGATTTAAAATCAATTGTTGAATAATTGAATCACGGGTTACATCCATTGACATAGCTTTTGCTAAATCTAAGCATGTATCTAATGATAACCTAGCATATTGTTCTTCTTTAGTCATTTTCTTAGTTGTAGCCTTTTTAGTTGTAGTTTTCTTTTTAGTAGAAGCTTTTTTTGCTGTAGCTGGTTTAGCAGCTGCTTTTTTAGCTGGAGTCTTCTTTTCTACAGTTGCTTTCTTTTCTTCTGCTGGTTTAGCTTCTTCTTTTTTTGCTGGAGCCTTCTTTTTTGCTGTTGCTTTTTTAGCAGGTGCTTTCTTTTCTTCTGCAGGCTTAGTTTCTTCTTTTTTTGCTGGAGCCTTCTTTTCTGCAGCTACTTTTTTAGCAGGTGCTTTCTTTTCTTCTGCAGGTTTAGCTTCTTCTTTTTTTGCTGGAGCCTTCTTTTCTGCAGCTACTTTTTTAGCTGGTGCTTTCTTTTCTTCTGCAGGCTTAGCTTCTACTTTTTTTGCTGGAGCCTTCTTTTCTGCAGCTACTTTTTTAGCAGGTGCTTTCTTTTCTTCTGCAGGCTTAGCTTCTTCTTTTTTTGCTGGAGCCTTCTTTTCTGCAACAGGTTTAGTTTCCACTTTTTTTTCTTCAACAGGTTTTACTGCTTTAACTTCTTCTTTTTTATCAACTACTTTTTTATTTGTAACTTTTTTTGTTGTTTTTGTTGGCATACGGAACCTCCCTTAAACATGCTTTCTATAACGTTATTATATCACTGAATAGAAATAATACAAAATTTGTATAGACAAAATAGCGTATTTGATGCATGTATTTTGTTTAATTTGGTGTATACTACAGAATATAGCATGCAAAAGGAGGAATCAACATGCAAACACCACATGAATTTAGGCCCAAAACATTTGTCCCTGTTCGAAATAAAATTATAACCACTGTAGGTATAATCCTATTATCGGGTATAGTTGGATTTGGTGCTGGCTATGCCGGAAGCCATCTATCTAATAATGCCAATGTCACTATTCAGCAACAAACTAATAAATCCAATTCTGGAACCGTTCAAGTATCGGATGTTTCTGACATCGTAGAAAAGTGTAAAGATAGTGTTGTCGAAATCACAACTGAATCTGTTTCAAGTGGAAATTCCATTTTTGGACAATACGTTTCACAAGGTGCCGGCAGTGGAGTCATCATCAGTAAAGATGGATATATCGTTACGAATAACCATGTAGTAAGTGGAGCAACAAGTTTAAAAGTGACAACTACAGATGGCACAGAATATGATGCGAGTGTTGTTGGTAAAGATTCACAGACAGATTTAGCCGTTATTAAAGTGGATGCGAACAACCTACAGGCTGCAACACTTGGTGATAGTGATATTTTACAAGTTGGAGATCCTGCCATTGCCATTGGAAATCCATTAGGAGAACTTGGTGGTACAGTTACAACGGGAATTATTTCTGCAACAGACAGACAAATCACAATTGATGATGAAACTATGACACTTCTACAAACAGATGCTGCCATCAATCCAGGAAACTCTGGCGGAGGATTGTTCAATGCTGACGGTAATCTAATTGGAATTGTTAACGCAAAGGAAAGTTCAACCGGAATTGAAGGATTGGGTTTTGCGATTCCAATCACACCTGCTCAAGACATTATCACAGAGCTTATGGAAAATGGAAGTGTCACTTCAAGACCTGCATTAAATGTTAGTTTATATGACTATACTTCAAAAAATCAAGGTCAATATTCAAAATACGAAGATGGCTGCTACATCGTACAAATTGTTAAAAATGGAGCAGCTGATAAAGCAGGACTAAAACAAAATGATCGTATTCTTAGTTTTGATGGTGAACAAATCCAATCAACAAGTGATGTAAAAAATGTTCTAAAAAAGCATAAAATTGGAGATACCGTTAAAATGGTCGTTGAAAGAGATTCTAAGAAGATTACAGTCGAAATTACTCTACAAGCCCAAACCCAAACTAATTAAGCCAGTTATACACTGGCTTTTTAGTTGAAACTAACATATAATAATTGTGTACATATAAGAAGGAGAATGAAGTTTATGTCTGAAAAAATCAAAAAAAGAAAAATCATGCTTGTTGGTACTGGGTTTGTCGGCATGAGTTTTGCCTATTCAATGCTTTCAGAAAAAGGAATTGATGAACTTGTTTTAGTCGATGTCAATGAAGACAAGGCAAAAGGTGAACAAATGGACCTTAACGATGGTCTAGTATATGCAGATACGAAAATGAAAATCTCTGCTGGAACATATGCAGATGCAGCTGATACTAACATTGTTGTCTTAACAGCTGGTGCTGCTCAAAAGCCAGGTCAAACTCGTTTGGATTTAGTTAAAATCAACGCAAGCATCACAAAAGGTGTATGTAAAGCCTTAAAAGAAAATAATTTCAATGGTATCTTAGTTGTTGCCAACAACCCAGTAGACATCATGACATATGTTGCATGGAAAGAAAGTGGATTACCTAAAAACCACGTTATTGGATCAGGTACTGTACTAGATACAGCTCGTCTACGTCGCGCATTAAGCGAAAGATTAGGATTTGCAGACAGTAATATCCATGCATATATTATGGGTGAACATGGAGATTCTAGTTTCGTTCCTTGGATTCATTCATATATTGGATGTAAAAACTTACTTGAATACTTAGATGAAAATGATATTTCTTTAAGTGAACTTCAAGAAATCTATATTGACGTTCGTGATAAAGCTTATAAAATCATCGAATTAAAACGCGCTACTTACTATGGAATTGGTTTGGCATTAAAACGTATCGTATCTTGTATCTTAAATAATGAACGTGCTATCTTACCAGTTAGTGCATATCAAAATGGTGAATATGGTAAAGAAGGCTACTTTATTGGAACACCAAGCGTTGTTGGTTCAAATGGTGTAGAACAAGTGATTCGTTTACACTTAAATGAAAATGATCAACAAAGATTTGATCATTCATTCGATACATTAAAAAATACAATTGAAGAAAATCTTCAGGACATCCTTTAAAAAACGGCCTGACTAAATTTTAGTCAGGCTTTTAATTTCTTCATCTATATTATCTAGTAATAAAACTTTATCAAATAAAGTCAAACATGGCTTATTGGAATCCGAATAATGAATCATATCATCATGATAATGTCCACTAAACCACATTTTGTAATCTGTTTTCTTCTCAACTGTTTCTAAACAATCGTGCAAATCATAATAATCATCTCCATATAAACTCATATCCGTTTCATATTTATGAGCCAATGGATGCGATGAATATGTATCGTGCGATAAAATATAATCAACTTCCCAATTATTTTTTTCTAATGTTGCAAAAGCATGTTTCGCTTCTTCAATCGTACAAATTTCATCTTTCCACCAATTTTTATGTTCTGTACGATAATTGACATCGTGGGAAAATCCTCCACCCATAGTAAAAAATTTATAACCATCAATATTGAAAACCTCACCGCGCATCAAATGAAATACTTTCGAGCGAATACGATGTACTTTACCACCTTTATACTCTTCTAAAGGATACGTATTAAGAACATCAAAATTTTCATGATTCCCATCAATAAATAAAGTTTTCCAAGGAAGTGAATCTAACCATTTTAACCAGAAGTTATCCCCTGTACTTCCATCCCAAACGCAACCAAAATCTCCGCATATAATAACATAATCATTTTCTGTTAAAGAATTGCCAACTGTAAATTCTCTAGGATTGATTTTATGAATATCTTGTTCTCTATGAATGTCTCCAGTTATATAAATCATCTGTTCCCTCCAACAACATTTTTATATTATAGCACAAACGTTCACATGTTAATAAACAAATGACAATTGTAATTAATGTAAATTGTGAAAATGTTATTTTTCATTTTGTTACATTTTTTATTGACATGTTTTTCAAGATGGTATATTATACAACCACAAATATTCAAAGCAATGAGCAAGGCACGACTTTAAGCAAGCCCGGATTAAGAGAGTATCAAATTTGGTGAAATGATAACGACGGTCCTTAGAGCTATCACTTGTGAGCTAATCATTTGAAATTATAAGTAAAATGATTCGTCCTTCGCGTTAAGAAGTTCTAAGTGGCAACAATGTAGTTGCAAACTAAGTGGTACCGCGGAATAGTGTTAGATTTCGTCTTAGATAGACGAAGTCTCAGATTGTTGACAAAAGCCTATACCTTTTTGTAAGGACATAGGCTTTTTATTGTATATAGGCAATTTTCGAAATGAAATTGTCTTTTTTTGTATATTTTGAAGGATATATTGAATTTTTTGATGGCTTTCTTCTATATTTTCCTCTCCAAAGGGACATTTTCTTCAGATTATGGCACGCAAAAATCAACCAAGCATTCTGTTGGTTTTTCTTCAAGCCTTTTAACCTTGTGAATCGTAGTCCATTGTTTTCTTTACAGTCCGCAAATACTCGTTCAATGGTTTCTTTTCTCTGTGGATAAATTTCTTTCCATTCCATAGTATGACGGATCTCATCGGCATATTCTCTAAACTCTTCCCATAGGTGACGTTCGATAACTTTTGTCATGTTCTTACTCTTTGTACATTTGTTTCTAAGAG
>NZ_VUMR01000065.1 GCF_009696075.1 Holdemanella porci
ACGAATTTCTACCATGGAGTAAGTTCGTACAAAAGAACTGTAAATAAAAGAATCAGCATAACATTTTAGCAATGTTCAACTGATTCTTTTTCATTTATTTAACTACATCATTTTATTTGGCGCTTACGAAAGTTACGACAAATACGACGCAAGTGTGAGATAAAAAATGGTTAAGCAAGTTTTTGTTTGAAACGATTGATTCACAATATGTGGTAGGGCTAATCCGAAAGAAAAAATTTTGAGATGTGATTCTGGCTTGTGCTAGTATGAAGTGCAAAAAGATGAAATGGCGAGTAATTATAAGCATAAAAAAATGAGCATCACTATTTGTGACACTCATTTGAATCCGTTTCATTATTGAGCATTCATCTTTTGACGATATAAGTTACGACGATCTAAAGCTGTTAAACCTTTTTTACGGATACGAATCGCATCTGGTGTAACTTCTACTAATTCATCATCGTTGATCCATTCTAATGCTTCTTCTAGGGAGAAGATTTTTGGTGGAGTTAATAACATAGCTTCATCACGACCACTTGAACGGATGGCAGTTAATTTCTTGTTCTTTAATGGGTTAACATCTAGGTCGATGTTTTTAGAACTTTGACCAATGATCATACCTTCATAAACTGGTGTTTGTGGAGAAATGAACAATTGACCACGTTCTTGAAGATTCCATAAAGCGTAAGTCATGGCTTCACCTGTTTCAGTTGAAATCATTGCACCTTCCATACGTTGTGCGATTTCTCCTTTATATGGTTCATAACCACTAATACGACGTACTAATGTACCTTCACCGTGTGTATCATTGATAAATTCTGAACGGAAACCTAATAGTCCACGTGTAGGTGCTGTATACACGATCTTCACATATCCATTTTCTTCAGACATGTCCTGCATAACACCCTTACGAAGATTTAATTTGTTGATGATGGTTCCTGAATATTCTTCTGGAGCTAAACATACAACTTCTTCGATTGGTTCTACTTTGTATCCATTTTCATCTTTGTGTAGGATAACCTCTGGTTTAGAAACAGCTAATTCATAGCCTTCACGACGCATGTTTTCAATCAATACGGAAATATGTAATTCACCACGACCACTAACTTTGAAGCAATCGGCTGAATCAGTAGGTTCAACCTTTAAACCAACGTTAACTTCAAGTTCTTTTTCAAGTCTTTCTTTTAAGTTACGACTTGTCACGTACTTACCACTCTGTCCTGCAAATGGACTTGAGTTTACGTGGAAGTTCATAGATAGAGTTGGTTCTTCAATTTCAATGTGTTCCATTGGTTCAATGTGATCGGCTGTACAGATTGTATCACCAATACTGATATCAGGCATACCCGCAATAACTACGATATCTCCTGAATGTGCTTCTTGAACGCTTGTTCTAGACAATCCTTTGTATACGAATAATTTAGACAAGCTTTCTTTGGCATTCAATCCAGATTGGTTAAAACGAATATATTGTTGTCCTTGTTTTAAAACACCTGAATATAAACGTCCAATTCCTAAACGACCAATATATTCATCGTATGCCAAGGCAGATACTTGCATTTGAAGAGGTTCTTCATCCATATCTGGATATACATCACAATGTTTTAAGATTGTATCGAATAATGGGTCGATGTTGTCGCTTGGTGTTTTAAGGTCGTATTGAACACGTCCTTCTCTTGCTACACCATAAAGGATAGGAAAGTCTAATTGTTCGTCGTTGGCATTTAAGTCTAAGAACAATTCGTAAACTTCATCGACAACTTCTTCAGCTCTTTGGTCTTTCTTATCGATCTTGTTGATCAATAGAATTGGTTTTAAACCAATTTCCAAAGCTTTTGATAATACGAAACGAGTCTGAGGCATTGGACCTTCACTCGCATCGACTAATAAGATAACTGTATCTACGGTACGGATAATACGTTCAACTTCACTTGAGAAGTCGGCGTGGCCTGGCGTATCTACAATATTAATTTTTACACCGTTATGAATAACGGAACAGTTTTTAGAATAAATCGTAATTCCACGTTCACGTTCTAGATCGTTCGAGTCCATGATGCAGTCAACAACTTCTTCGTTGTCACGGAAAACATCACTCTGTCTTAAAAACGCATCGACTAACGTACTTTTACCGGCATCAACGTGGGCGATAACGGCAATATTAAGAATTTTTTCTTTATTGGACATACTGTCACTCACTTTCCTGTCAAAAACAGTACAATTATAAAGCAAGAAACCTTAAAACTCAATAAAATGTGCTATAATAAAACAAAAAATTTCTGAAAGGGGTAACACCATGCAAGTACAGTATATAAAAGAGTATTCAAATTGTTTGGATCGTGAAATGGAATATAAAATCTATGGCCAAGGCGGTAAATTATGTCTGGCCATTCCAAGTCAAAATGGACGTTTCTTTGAATGGGAAGATCGTGGCATGATTCATGAAGTTTCAAAATGGATTGAATCCAATCAATTAACGATTATTACGTGTGATACTTTGGATTTAGAAACATGGTCCTATCCGAATAATACAAAGATGCGTATGTTGAAACATGAGTTGTGGTTTGAATATATCCTTTCGGAATTGATTCCTAGCGTTCAAGAGAAAATGAATAACTATGATAAATGGATGGTGACTGGGGCAAGTCTAGGGGCAACGCATGCTACGAATTTGGTTTTCCGTTTTCCTAAACAATTTGATACATTATTAGCCTTATCTGGTATTTATGATACAGAATTATTCTATGGAGATTATCATGATGAAAATACGTACCATAATAATCCATGTGTCTACATGAAAAATATGTCTTTAGACCATCCCTATATGGAATTGTATAAACAATCCAAATTGATCTTTTGTGTAGGACAAGGCAATTGGGAACAAGAATGTTTTGAATCCTTAAGACAATTCAGCACCATTTTATATGACAAACACATCGAGGCTTGGTGTGATTTCTGGGGTTATGATGTGTATCATGACTGGCCTTGGTGGAAGGTGCAACTACAGTATTTCATGGAACAAATATTTAAGGAGTCGTAAGTATGATAAACAAAGTAAAAACAATTAAAAATGAATTGATTTCACAAATGAACATGAAAGTTAAGGGGAATATTTATCATTGGACTCAAATTAATTTTGCGTTTAATTCCAACAAAATAGAGGGTTCGAGACTATAGAAGAATCAAACTGAACAAATATTTGAAACAAATAATATGTTTATTGAACCTAAAGATAAAGAATTAGTTCCTTTATATGATGCACTAGAAGCACGAAATCATTTTCGGTTGTTTGATTATATGTTGAAGACAGTAGATGAACCATTATCAAAAGAAATGATGATTCAAATGAATATGATTTTGAAGAGAGGTACGTCTTATGAGGATAATCCAGCATATAATGTAGGTGGTTTTAAAGTAAGGGAAAATGGGATTGGAATGATAAATCCTTTTAAAACGACAAAACCAGCTGATGTTGAAACGGAATTAGATGCTTTGTTGGAAAAGTTTCAAAATAAAGGGGTTCTATCATTTGAAGATATTGTAGAATTTCATGTTTGTTTTGAAAGAATACATCCGTTTGGAGATGGAAATGGACGTACTGGACGAATGATTATGTTTAAACAATGTCTACAGAATAGTCATATTCCATTTGTGCTATTAGATCGAGATCGTGCATTTTATCTGCGTGGCTTAAAAGAATGGAATTTTGAAAGAAATTATTTAATGGATACTCTTTTAACGCAACAAGATATTTATGCATCTGTTTGCGAACAATTTGATATATTTAAAGATTTTGGTCAAAAAGAGTTGTCAAAAAATAAGATTGTTGATGAAAACGAACAATATGTTTTGCTTGAAATAGATAAAGGAATGTATCAACTTGTAGCGGATGATCAAGTCATTTAAGAAACAGAAAAGAACAATATTTGTGATGCATTAGAATCAATCAAAAGCAAAAAAGTCAAATTAGATTTTTAAAGGAGTAGGTAGATACTCCTTTTGTATTATATGACTTTATGTTCTAGTCACTTATTTGATTTAAAACGAGCTAAGAATATAAAGGAACGAATTGTGCAATCGGCACCCATACCGATCCATACAGCTAAAGGACCCATATGAAAAGTATGAACTAAAAAGATGGTAACTACAGCTCGACAGATCCACATAGATAAAGTGAATGTGATCATACTAGATTTTACATCGCCAGCCGCTCTTAGGCCATATCCTGGTAAGAATGAGGGTGTCCAGAATATCATTTTGTAAGCGAAGACAATGCGTGTTAGCCAAATGGCAAGTTTTGCACTTTCTGACTCCATTTTCGCAAGGCTTGTGATTTGTTGGATAAAAAGCATGATTATAGCGCAGAATATAATACATACCATCCAAGGAATTAATAATCTTCATAATTATTCTTTGGTGTACATAATCAAAACTACTAAAAATAAAAAGATATCTTTCGATATCTTAACCTACTAGTACAACATCACGGACGTTTGGCACTTCTTCAAGCAATAATTCTTTGATTCCGCCTGAGAAATCTTCAGAAGCCATCATACATCCTTGACATGCACCTTTGAAAGATACATAGACAACATTGAATTCATCAACTCCTAATAGTTCAATGTCGCCTCCGTCATGTTGAATGTAAGGGCGAATCTTATCTAAACAATCATTAACGGCTTTACTATCTACTACAGTATCCATAAAACAACACTCCTAACTTATAAAAATAGTGGACATAAGATCAATGGGACAGCAAGTCCAACCACAAATCCTCCAATGACTTCGACAAATTTATGTCCAAGTACATTTTTTAACTTTTCCTGATAGATGGGATCATCAAAGTGAAGTCCTGTCATTTCGCGTAAATCTTTGACTAATTGTTGTGTTAGCTCAATGTTTTTACCGGAATAGTAGCGTACGTGGCATGCATCGTACATAACAATAAAGGAAAAGATGGTGGTTACGGCAAATATGGCTGAGTCAAATCCTTCCTGAATTCCAATGGAAAGGGAAAGGGCTGTTACAGTTGATGAGTGACTGCTTGGAAAGCCGCCACTTGCAATGACCCAGTGAAAGTCCCATTTGCCAGTTCTATAATAATATACGACCGTTTTTAACACTTGTGCAAGTATATTGCTCAAAAGAGCTGTGACAAGTGGATATAAGGACGATGGTATCATAAATTCACGCTCCTAACAAAAAACATTATATCATACAAAGTTAAATCGTGGTATAATCTTCTTTAGGATAGCTATGGAGGGAAATAAAAATGATTCAATTAGATTTAAATCATGCTTTCTTAAAAGAAGATGTAAAGGCTTATCAGGATCAAGTTCGCGCTATTGATGAAGCTTTACAAAATGGCACTTGTAAGGGTAACGACTTTATCGGTTGGCTAAACTGGGCTAACAATTATGATAAAGAAGAATTTAGTCGCATTAAAGAGGTTGCCGCAAAAGTGCGTGAAAACACAGAAGTATTCGTTGTATGTGGTATTGGAGGATCTTATTTAGGTGCTCGTGCTGCCATTGAAATGATGAATGGTTTATATGGTGACAACAAGCCTGAAATTATTTATATGGGAAACACTTTCTCATCTACTTATATTTCACAGGTTATGAACCATATTAAAGATAAGGAAGTTACTGTAAATGTTATTTCTAAGTCTGGAACGACAACGGAAACAGCATTGGCTTTCCGTATCTTGAAACAATTTATGGAAGAAAAATATGGTGAAGATGCGAAGAATCGTATTATTGCCACTACAGACAAGGCTAGAGGAACATTGAAGGCTTTAGCCGATAAAGAGGGATATGAAACATTCGTGATTCCTGATGATATTGGTGGACGTTTCTCAGTTATTACTCCAGTTGGATTATTGCCAATCGCAGTAGCTGGAATCGATATCGATGCTTTGATGAAAGGTTTACACGAAGGTATGGGTGAATATGGTGATGCTGATCTTGAAAAGAATCCGGCTTACCGTTATGCTGTGGCTCGTCGTATTCTTCAAAACCAAGGATATGATGTTGAATTGTTAGTAAACTATGAACCTCAAATGCAGATGGTTGCTGAATGGTGGAAACAATTGTTTGGAGAAAGTGAAGGAAAAGATGGAAAGGGTATTTTACCGGATTCAGTATGTTTCTCAACAGACTTACACTCTTTAGGACAATTTGTTCAGGAAGGTAAGAAAGTATTGTTCGAAACAAACTTATATGTTGAAACACCAATGATCGATTTAACATTCCCTAATGATGAAGCCAATGAAGATGGAATGAACTACTTGGCTGGTAAGAGTGTGGATTGGGCTAATAAAATGGCTGCCAAAGGAACATTACAGGCTCATGAAGAAACAGGTGGAGTTCCAAATATCTTATTAACTATGCCAGGCATGACTTCTTATGACTTTGGTAATATGTGTATGTTCTTCTTCAAGGCCATCGCAATGACAACTTTGATGAATGATTCTAACCCATTCAATCAGCCTGGTGTTGAAGTTTATAAAAAGAACATGTTCAAACTATTAGGTAAAGAGTAATGATGAAAATAGAGATGTAAGCAAATGTTTACGTCTCTTTTTTATACGCTTACAAATTAGATTAGTCTAACCTCTATGGTGAATTTAACCTTTAAAATTTGACATGAAGCTCGTATAATAAGCTATGGTATTGAATATCTATAAAGGAGGAAATATTAATGCCTAGAGCAAAACAGTCTATGGATGGAAATACGGCTGCGGCTCACGTTGCGTATGCTTTTACAGACGTTGCTGCAATTTATCCTATTACTCCATCTAGTCCAATGGCAGACTCTATTGACCAATGGTCTGCAGCTGGACAAAAAAATATTTTTGGAAATCGAGTAGTTGTAAGTGAATTACAATCAGAAGCAGGTGCTGCTGGTGCTGTTCACGGATCATTAGCTGCTGGTGCATTGACTAATACATTCACTGCATCTCAAGGTTTATTATTGATGATTCCAAACATGTACAAGATTGCTGCTGAACAATTACCATGTGTATTCGATGTATCTGCACGTACAGTTGCAACCCACGCATTGAACATCTTTGGTGATCACTCAGACGTTTATGCTTGTCGTCAAACAGGTTTCGCTATGTTATGTGAAACTAACCCACAGGAAGTTATGGATTTATCTCCAGTAGCTCACTTAGCTGCTTTAGAAGGTAAAGTACCATTCATTAACTTCTTTGATGGATTCCGTACTTCTCACGAAATTCAAAAAATCGAAAAATGGGACTACGAAGATTTAAAAGAAATGTGTCCAATGGAAGCTGTTGAGGAATTCCGTAAACACGCTTTAAATCCAGAACGTCCAACTATGCGTGGTTCTCACGAAAACGGAGATATCTTCTTCCAACACCGTGAAGCATGTAACACTGCATATGATGAATTACCTGCTGTAGTAGAAAAATACATGGGTAAAATCAACGAAAAATTAGGAACAAACTATGACTTGTTCAACTACTATGGAGATCCTGAAGCTGATCGTGTAATCATCGCAATGGGTTCTATCAATGACGTTGCTGAAGAAGTTATTGACTACTTAACTGCAAAAGGAGAAAAAGTTGGTTTAATTAAGGTTCGTTTATATCGTCCTTGGTCAAGCAAACACTTATTAAAAGTTCTTCCTAAGACAGCTAAGAAAGTTGCAGTACTTGACCGTACAAAAGAACCAGGTGCTCTAGCTGACCCATTATACTTAGATGTAGCTACAACACTTCGCGAAGCAGGATTAAATGACATCACTCTTTGCGGTGGACGTTATGGTTTAGGATCTAAGGATACTCCACCTTCAAGTGTATTCGCTGTTTACACTGAATTGTTAAAAGACGAACCAAAACCTCGTTTTACAATCGGTATCGTGGATGACGTTACAAACTTATCATTGCCAGAAGTTAAACCAGCTCCTAACACTTCAACTCCAGGAACTGTTGAATGTAAATTCTGGGGTCTTGGAGGAGACGGTACTGTAGGTGCTAACAAGAACTCTACTAAGATCATCGGTGACCACACTGACAAATACATTCAGGCTTACTTCCAATATGACTCTAAGAAAACGGGTGGTATCACAATTTCTCACTTGCGTTTCGGAGACAAACCAATCCGTAGCCCATACTACATTAACCAGGCTGACTTCGTAGCTTGTCACAACCCTTCATATGTAGTAAATGGATACAAGATGGTTCAAGACGTTAAACCTGGTGGTGTATTCATGATCAACTGCCAATGGTCAGACGAAGAATTAGACAAACACATGCCTGCTGAATCTAAAAAATATATTGCAGACAACAATATCCAATTGTACACAATCAATGCCATCGATAAAGCTATCGAAATCGGTATGGGTAAACGTACAAACACAATCTTACAATCTGCATTCTTCAAATTAGCTAACATTATGCCAATTGAAGAAGCTGTAGATTACATGAAAGCAGCTGCTAAGAAATCTTACTCTAAGAAGGGTGATGCAGTTGTTGAAATGAACTACAAAGCTATCGATGCTGGTGTTGGCGCTACTCACAAAGTTGAAATTCCTGCATCTTGGGCTAACCCTGAAGCTGATGCACCAAAACCTGAATTATCAGGACGTCCTGCAACAGTTAAGATGGTAAAAGACATCATGGAACCAGTTAACAAAATGGATGGAGATTCATTACCTGTATCTGCATTTACTGGAAACGTTGATGGTCAATGGGAAACTGGTGCTAGTGCTTACGAAAAACGTGGTACAGCTGTTACAGTTCCTGAATGGGATGCTGAAAAATGTATTCAATGTAACCAATGTGCATTCGTATGTTCACACGCTACAATTCGTCCATTCTTATTGAGCGAAGAAGAAGTGAAGGCTGCTCCTGCACAAATCAAATTGGCTGATGTTAAACCAAAAGCTACAGAATTCAAATATACAATGAGTGTATCTCCATTAGATTGTATGGGATGTGGTGAATGTATCACTGTATGTCCAACTCAAGCAATTAAGATGGTTCCTCAAGAATCTCAAGCTGAAGAACAACCTGTATTCGATTACTTGGTAGCTAATGTGTCTAAGAAAGATTCTGGATTCGCTGATGACACAGTTAAGGGTTCTCAATACAACCAACCATTGTTAGAGTTCTCTGGATCATGTGCTGGATGTGCTGAAACATCTTATGCTCGTTTAATTACTCAGTTATTTGGTGAACACATGTATGTATCAAATGCAACTGGATGTTCTTCAATCTGGGGTGGTCCAGCATCTGTATCTCCATATACAGTAAACAAAGACAGCTTACAAGGACCAGCATGGGCTAACTCATTGTTCGAAGACAATGCTGAACACGGATTCGGTATGCAATTAGGACAAAAAGTATTACGTGAACAAGCTATCGAAAAATTAAGTGCTATGAACGAAAGCGAAAAAGCAACTCCTGAATTCAAGGCTGCATTCGAAAAATTCATGGAAACTAAAGAAAATACTCGTACTAACACAGAAGCAACAAAAGCATTATTAGTTGAAGTAGAAAAAGCTGCTGAAGCTGGATGTCCAGATGCTAAAGCTGTATTAGACAAGAAAGAATACTTAGCTAAGAAATCTGTTTGGATCTTCGGTGGAGACGGATGGGCTTATGATATCGGATTCGGTGGATTAGACCACGTTCTTGCATCAGGTGAAAACGTAAACGTTATGGTATTCGATACAGAAATGTATTCAAACACTGGTGGACAGGCTTCTAAAGCATCTAACATCGGTGAAGTTTGTCAATTCGCTGCAGCTGGTAAAGAAATGAAGAAAAAATCTTTAGCAGAAATCGCAATGAGCTACGGATACGTTTATGTAGCACAAATCGCTCTTGGAGCTAACCCTGCACAAGCAGTTAAATGTATTGCTGAAGCAGAAGCTTATCCAGGACCATCTTTAATCATCGGTTATGCACCATGTGAATTACACGGTATTGCTAAGGGTGGAATGAACCACTGTCAAGATGAAATGAAGAAAGCCGTTAAATCTGGATACTGGAACTTATTCTCATTTGATCCAGCTAAGAAAGAAGCAGGTAAGAACCCATTCACATTAACTTCTAAAGAAGGAGATGGAACTTACCAAGACTTCTTACACAACGAATCTCGTTACACTCGTTTAGTTAAACCATTCCCTGAAAGAGCAGAAAAATTATTTGCTAAGTCAGAAGAAGTAGCTAAAGAACGTTACGAACACTTACAACGTTTAGTTGAACTTTACAAGTAAGAAATAAATGAAAGAAGCTGATTGATTACAGCTTCTTTTTTTGGTAATCCGCAATTAGATAGGGTCGACTAAAAGTTGGCTTCAAAAATTGTAGGGCCGAAAACCCTATGTGTGTTTAAAGGATTATTAACTAGGGAGCAGAGATTTCAATATCTCTGCTCTTTTATA
>NZ_VUMR01000066.1 GCF_009696075.1 Holdemanella porci
CTTTCCTTCCTCTCGTTCGACTTGCATGTATTAGGCATGCCGCCAGCGTTCATCCTGAGCCAGGATCAAACTCTCCATTTGATTTAGCTCCCAGATGTCTCTGACATCTTTATTTCAATTCTTTGTTCGTTTCGAAATTGACGTTTTAGTTTGTATTTCTATTTCCTGTTCAGTTTTCAAAGATCATCTGCACCTCAGCAGTGCTCATCTATATTACCAAATACTTTTCGCTTCGTCAAATGTTTTTTTTAATTTTTTTTAAAAATATTTGAATTTATTTAAATAAATCATTAACACAGTGTTTACACACAAGTCATATAATGCTGACTTGAAATACATAAAAGACTATAAATAAAAAATAATCGATATTCAATCCAGCACGAAACGTCTCAATGTTTACAATTATACGACAACACATTTCATTTACTTTTCTCAAAGAAAGAAAATTTCAGTCTACTTTCATATATCAAAAAATAGAATTTAATTTAAAAAAGGAGCCTACGCTCCTTAATCAATAACTAGATTCTTTATACCATTTTGTTTTGCACAATCATAGAATTCTTGCATCTTTTCACTAGAATACATTTTTGGATTTTCTTTAAAACAATACTCCATATCTAAATACGCATATTTAGATTGGGCCAGAGGATTATAATTCAAGATTTCATAGTGAACATCTCCATAACAAGAAGCCAAAAACCTTGATATAGAAGAAATATTCTCAAAAGAAGCAGTCATTGTCGGAATTAAAGGCGTACGCACGATCACGTGTTCTTTTTTATTACTCTGAAGTAAATACGCAATATTCTTTAATACTTTTTCATTTGAAACACCCGTATATTGTTTATGCAAATTTTCATCATACAATTTACAATCACAATAAATCTGATCCAAGTAAGGTAAAGCCTTTTGTACATTCTCTAAATCCGTATATAGACTTGTTTCAATAGCTGTATGAATTCCTTTTTCCTTACAAGCCTTTAATAAATCAATCAAAAAATCACTTTGTAAAAAGGGTTCTCCCCCTGAGAAAGTAACTCCACCTTCTCTTTTAAAGAATATTTCATCCTTTAAAATTTCATGAACACATTCTTCTACCGTATATTCTTTGGCATCCATACTCAAAGCTAAAGTAGGACATACATCACAAATCGCATTCCAATCTTCTTTTGCGTTTCTTGAAATACAGATTTTATGATCTACACATCTTACTCCACCCTGTTTTGATGCATGTACACAACTAAGACAATGCATACACTTGGATTCCATATACAAGACTTGTGGTAAATAAGACAATCCTTCTGGATTTTGACACCACTTACAGCGAAGTGGACACCCCTTAAAAAACACCGTTGTACGAATTCCTTTTCCATCGTGTGTCGCAAAACGCTTTATATCAAATATATATCCTTTAGATGTTGTCATAACTTGTCCTTGCGATAATTTCATCCTGCAATTCTCCAGCAAGTTCTGTAAAATATGCTGTATAACCTGCAACACGAACCGTCAAAGAGCGATATTGATCCGGATTTGCTTTGGCATTTAATAAATCTTCTTTACGAACTACATTAAACTGAATATGTGGAATCTCTAAGTCAACAAAGGTACGCATAAAATTCGCAAACTTATCAATACCCGATTCAGTTTTAAAGAATTCTGGTAAAAACTTCATATTTAATAAGCCACCATTTGTTGTACAAGAATTATCTAAATGCGACACCGATTTTAAGACTGCTGTAGGACCCTTTAAGTCACGACCATACACAGCCGATAATCCACCATCTGCCAAAGGCGTTTGGGCAAGCCTTCCATCACAGCTAGCCCCTACATTTTCTCCCATAGGAACATGGGCACTCACCGTATACATTCCTGTATGATATTCTCCATTACGATAGTTTGTATATTTTCTTAATTTGTTTCTAAAATTCAATGCCCATTTTGCACCAATCTCATCCACCCATTCCACATCATTTCCATACTTAGGTGCACGATTTAGTAACATCTGGCGCATGACTTCATTGTTTGAAAAATTTTCTTTCAAAGCTTTTTCTAAATCAGCTGCATCAATTTTCTTTTCATCATATACAAGCTTTTTTAAAGCCGCCAAACTATCTGCAAGGTTTGCCACCTGAATTATTTGAATACCCGACAAATTATAATGCGCACCACCACGCGTTACATCCATACCTTTTTCCATGCAATCATCTATGACGCTTGATAAGAAGGCTGTTGGTAAAATATCAATATGCGCTTTTTCCACTTCTTCTAAACATGGAATCATTTTATCAATAAAATAATCCATCATTTTTTCAAAGGCAGATTCTAAATCAGAAAACGAAGTATATGTACTTAAAGCCCCATAATCAGGCCCCATTTGTTTCCCCGTCAACAAACAACGACCATGATTCAAAGTAAGTTCTAACACCTTATTCATATTAAACATGCCCGAATCCGACCAACCTAAATTATTGCCTTGTGTTGTAAGTTCCACACAACCGACAATCGCATAATCCATGGCATCAAAATGTGATATTCCTAAATCTTCCATCGCCTTAATAATTGCCTTATCATTGAAAAATTGTGGCATTCCACTGCCTTTTGAAACAACTCGAATCGCATGTTTTAACAGTTCATCATTCGTATGTTCATGAAGCCGAACGGATAAGTTGGGTTGTGGAAGACCAATATCTTCTTGTGCATTTAAAAACAAATGACTCAATTCATTACTAAAATCGTTTCCATTTTGATCTTGTCCACCAACACAAATATTGAATCCAATTGGAAAACCTGCAAAATATTTAGCACTATGCGCATTTCTTAGATATACAATCTCATTGAATTTCAACCATAAACATTCAATCAATTCTAAAGCTTCACTTTCTTTTAACATGCCTGAGTCTATATCTTGTTTATAGTAAGAATACAAAGTTTCATCTAAACGACCCGGAGAAAAACTAGATGCATTACTTTCCATGTGTAGTACGACAAATAAAAACCATAATGACTGCAACGCTTCATGAAATGTTACGGCAGGTTTATAAGCCAGATTTTCACAAATCTTTGCGACATCTTTTTTATTCATTTCCAAAGCTAAATCATGATAACGAAGCATAAACTTCTGTACACCTTGCATCACTAAAATAACACATTCATAGAATTCTTTTTTTGATTCAGAACATGTTTTTAAATGATTTCTAGCTAAATCAATATAGCCTTGTGGACCAAGTTCTAACCATTCCTTTACATTTGGACAAATATGCCCCTGAGCATGATCGGTTTGATTAACTTTTACCACTTTAGAAATTGCACTAATTTTATTACCAAAACGATTCTTAATAACATCCTCTAAACTTTTACCTTTCCAATATGGAACAATCACTTTACGAAAAGTCTCAATGTCTTCAGGACGAACATTAAACTTATCTTGAGGACGTGTTGGAATCGTTTCAAATTCACGATCCACCCAAGAAATTCCACTTTCTGGAAATACAACACCATAACGAACACCCTTTGTTCGATTTCCCACAATCAACTCTTCAGGTTCCATACCAATTTCAATTTCACTTAACGCGTTATACAAAGAAAGTGCACGCTTATAAGGAATCGATTTATCTTCATTTTCTTGATATGTTCGTGTAATAATCAAAGCTTGCTCAATACTTACAAAGCGTGGTTGAGATAACATTTTATCTTTCAGAATAGAAATACGATTTAACATAGTAAGTCCTCCATCTACAATTAGATTATAAAAAGAACTATGATCAAAATCAATAGTTCCTTATTACTTTTTATTACTTTTTATTGTTTGTAGAATTCCATAAAACGCATCCACTTTGGCATATTCATAATTTCCCATTTGATAAAACTTATCCGAATCCGCCAACATATAGGCCTTTTTCGATTGTTTTAAAACAATACGCTTTGTTTGACCATCGTTCGGCATATAGGTCATAACACTTTTGGACTCTAAATCTATACCAACCACACCTAAAAAAGCTAAATCAAAATGAAATCGTTGAAGAAATTCATCGCACATATTACCCACAAAGCCATTTCTTGCATAATCAAATTCTCCACCAATGAAAATAGAATGAATTTGACTTGTAGAAAGAATCTGAATTACATCCAACATATTCGTAACGACTGTAATACCTGAAATAGGTCTTAACACTAACAATTTAGCTAATTCAATATTCGTAGTCGAAATATCCAAAAAGACTGTCATATTTGGTTCAATCAAATCATAAGCCATTTGTGCTATTTTTTGTTTCTCCTTACTATTCACATTCTTTCTAGAATTGGCATCCTCCAAATGAACATTTAAACGATTCAAAATCGCTCCACCATAAATCTTTTTACATTTCCCTTTCGATTCTAAAAAAGCTAAATCTTTACGAATTAAATCGGGTGTTACACCAAAACGTGTACTTAAATCTTTTACCAACACTTTACCATTCTCTTGTAAATCTTCTAAAATTAAATTTTGTCTTTCTTCTACAAACATACTTATCACCTGTTTAAATATTATATCATTTTTGTGATATACTAAGAAACATCGAGGTACTACAAATGAATAAAAACGGAAATTTTAAAAGTACGGTAGGATTTGTGCTTGCCTGTGTAGGTTCTGCCGTGGGAATGGGAAACATATGGATGTTTCCATATCGTTTAGGACAATATGGAGGAGCTGCCTTTCTGATTCCATATTTAATTTTTATCGTCTTATTTGGTCTTGTTGGTTTATCGGCTGAATTTGCACTAGGAAGAATGGCAAAAACCGGAACATTAGGTGCTTATACATATTGTTGGAAGAATAAATTTGGTAAATATATTGGATGGCTTCCACTACTTGGATCTCTTGGAATTGCGATTGGATACAGTGTCATTTTAGGATGGGTATTTCGCAGCATTCAAGGTGTAGTCACAAACGAACTACTCACGAATAGTATTCCAGCTTTCTTTACGAATATGACACAATCCTTTTCAAATGTACCATGTCACTTTTTAGTCTTGTTTATTACTTGTTTATTGTTATTCACAAGTGCCACAAATGCCATTGAAAAAGTCAACAAAGTATTGATGCCAGCCTTCTTTATTTTATTTATATTCCTTGCCATTCGTGTCAGCTTATTTGACGGTGCTATCGAAGGTTATAAATTTTTGTTTGTTCCTAAATGGGAATGTTTACTCAACAAAGAAACATGGATCATGGCCATGGGCCAAGCCTTCTTTTCCTTATCCATTACAGGTTCGGGAATGATTGTATATGGAGCTTATTTAAAGGATAATGTAGATATTCCAAAGGCAAGTATGCAGACGGCAATATTTGATACAATTGCTGCGATGCTAGCGGCATTAGCCATTATGCCCGCCGTATTTTCTTTTGGCATTGATCCCGTTAGCGGTCCTAGTTTAATGTTTTTAACCCTTCCTGAAGTATTTAAACAAATGCCACTTGGCAATCTCTTTGCCTTATTCTTCTTTATTTCAGTAGCTTTCGCCGGAATCACAAGTTTAATCAACATGCTTGAAGCTGTGTGTGAGTCTTGGCAAAATCGCTTTCACATTTCTAGAAAAAAAGCGGTTTTACTTTGCGGCTTGATCACATTCATCGTTTCTGTATGTATTGAAAATGGAGATATTGTAGGTAAATGGATGGATGTTGTCACAATCTATATTATTCCTTTTGCAGCACTACTTGGAGCCATAACTATTTACTATGTTTTAGGATGGAATGCTTTAAAACAAGAATTAGACAAAGGAAGAAAAAAGCCGGTTGGACCGACTTTTAAATTCTTAGGTAAATATGTTTATGTATTTCTTGCCATCATTATTTTGATTTTGGGAATTCTTTATAACGGTATTGGCTAAGCGTTTCTAAATCTTTCCAAATAAATACACAGTCCTCTAGTATCATATAGCTATGAGGGCTGTTTTCTTTTGGAATCGAAACAGAGCCTGGATTCATATAAATAATACCATCTCGATCTTCAAGGGTAGGAACATGGGTATGTCCACATAGTAATAAAGATCCAGATTTTAGCTTAACAGGTTTTAAATGTCCATGTGTACAATAAATAAAGAGTCCGTTTATATCCAACATCGAATAATCCGCCAAACATGGAAAATCCAATACCATTTGATCGACTTCACAATCACAATTTCCACGAACACATAAAATCGAGTCTGAAATGGAATTTAACATCTCAATTACTTTTTTAGGTGCATACTCTTTTGGTAAATCGTTTCTAGGTCCATGATATAAAATATCCCCCAATAAGATCAATCGATCTGGTTTTTCGTATTTGTAAGCATCCATTAGTTTTTGACAATAATAACTTGAACCATGGATGTCACTTGCGATCATATATTTCATAAGTACTCCTTTTAAGAAAAAAGAATGCCGAAGCATTCTTTTATATATTATTCACCTTTTTCTAAAGCTAATGTACGAGTTGTTAAATCACATACTTCAGTTGGTCCATAATATTGGATTGCTCCTGGATAAGTATATGCAGTTTCAACAGCCCATGTATCACGGTTTGCTTCGAAGAATTTGAATGGTTTTCCATCTAATTCAACCAATGCTTTTTTGATAACTGGTTTATCTTCACCATTACGACGTTCAATATTCATCATCTTAGTAATTGGCATACCACCAGCAACCCATTCTTCAGCTGGTTTAGATAAGTTAGATACTTTTGATAAATATCCATTATATCCGTATTGGATCAACATGAATGCATTGTATCCTAATGAGTAGCAATAGTCAGCATCAAAGTTTGATGGGAATGCACAACGTCCTTCGTATCCGAAGAAGTGGTGTAATGCATTGAATTTACCTGTAAATCCTCTTTCAGTTAACTTATCTTTAACTAAAGCTGAGAACAATTTTTCTGATTCAATTAAAGATACCTGTACGTTTCCGTGTGGATCTCTTTCTAAGAATAATTGTTGTTGGATAGTTTGAGGTAAGATTGCGAATACAGCCATTGATTCAGCAGTTAAACCTTTTTCAATGAATGCATATTTTTCTTCCCAGCTACCTAATGCATTAAATTCTTCTGTTTTGTTTCCAGCTAATAATTCGTTGATTTCAGCAATCAATACTTTAAATTCTGGAACGAATTCAACTACACCTTCAGGGATGATTGCAACACCGAAGTTGTTTCCATTTGCAGAACGTTTTTCAACAGCATCTGCAATATAGTCAGCAATTTCAGATAAAGATTGTTTTTTAGCAGCAACTTCTTCTGAAATTAAACAAATGTTTGGTTGAGTTTCTAAAGCACATTCCAAAGCTACGTGACTCGCACTACGTCCCATAACTTTTACAAAGTGCCAATATTTTTTAGCAGAGTTTGCATCACGTTCGATGTTTCCGATTAATTCACTATATGTTTTAGTTGCAGTATCGAACCCAAATGAACATTCGATGTCTTCGTTTTTCAAGTCACCATCGATAGTTTTTGGACAACCGATAACTTGAACACCTGTATTGTGAGCAGCAAAGTATTCAGCTAATACAGCAGCGTTTGTATTTGAGTCATCACCACCGATAATTACGATAGCAGTGATTCCGTGTTTTTCACAAACTTTTGCAGCAACTGCGAATTGTTCTTCAGTTTCTAATTTTGTACGTCCAGATCCGATAATATCAAATCCACCAGTATTTCTGTATGCATCGATATATGCATCATCGAATTCTACATAGTTGTCTTCTAATAATCCAATAGGACCATTTTTAAATCCGTAAAGAACGTTTTCTTTACTAGTAGCTTTTAATGCATCGTATAGACCACAAATAACGTTGTGTCCACCAGGTGCTTGTCCACCAGATAAGATTACACCTACAACTTGTTTTTTAGCTGCAGAAGTATTTTCTCCCTTTTCGAATGTGATTTCTTTTTCTCCGTAAGTGTTAGGGAATAAAGCCGCAATTTTTTCTTGGTCTGCAACACTTTGAGTTGCGTTTCCTTCCTTAACACAGATTTCTGAAATACCATTTCTTAACATTCCAGGCAATTTTGGACTGTATTGGTATCTAGCTTTTTGAAGTGGTGATTGATTCATTTTTATATCTCCTTTTCAATTTATACCTACATTAAAAATTTTATAACACTTTGCCAAAAAAGTAAATACGACGCCTTTATTCAAGGCGTGATTTTAAACATTCAACACTCATTTCTTCCTGTAAGTATTCAAAGAACAATCCAATATGATACCCATCAGCTACGGCATGCGCAATTGTGATATTTACAGGCATCTGATAATTTTCATCATATTTTCCAGCTGTGATGATTGGAAAGAAGGCAGCACCCCCATTGACCATACGACTTGAAACCGCTGTAAATACAGTCCAGGGCGTACATGAAACACAATAAAAGTTTGCAGGTTGGCCTAATTTCACCTTGATTCCCCTTTTTGTTTTACCTAATTCCATGTCATAAGTAATATTTTTGTAGAAAGAATCAAAATCATCCGTAAACTCAGTCCAACAATCCGAAAATGTATGATCTTCTTCATGGAAAATCGTATAATTTGGAACTAAAGAATCCCACACACATAAATCTCCATTTTTATCTTTAAACATTTTAAAGTTCTCAATTCGATTTAACACTTTAGTCACACAATAAATCAACGTTGGATAAAATTTATATCCATTTGTATGACAAAAAGTTAATAACTCACTCACATCAATATTGGCCGTCATATTCACTTCAACATTTAAACTGTTTGTATAATACAAATAATGCTCTTTACGACACCAATTTTCTAAATCAATCTTCTTATATCTACACATAAAATCTCCTATATCATCGTCATGGTTACAGTACCCACTGTAATCAAAATTAATCCTAGTAATGCCTTCTTAGAGAGCTTTTCATGAAATACAACACGAGAAAAAACAATTGTTACAAGTATACTCAATTTATCAATTGGCACAACAATGCTTGCAGGTCCATCCTTTGACGTACTCTCATCATTAAAATGACGAGATTCTCTTTCTCTCATTGCGAGAAATGGAGCATCGCAAAGCTTTCAGCATGGTTCTAGGCCTTGCATATAGTCTTTACATAGCTCTTGTTTTTCGAGCATTTCCAATCCATGTGGACTGTACTCTGTATACTCATACTGCATCCAGCAGGGCTTACGCCTGAGACCTGACTGGATGAGAGATTCTTTATGCTAGAATCCAAAGCATGATTTCATTGTGTGTCCGCATTTTTTCATATTTTGAATCAATGTATCCTGCATCTTTACAAAATGTGTAAAGTCAAGATGACAGGCTTTAAAATCAGGGGCAGTCAATGTATCGTCAGTATGACAAATCAGAAAGGCAGAATACAAATCTCTTTGTACTTTACATCCTTCAATCGTTTTAAACCTTTCGTTAAGTGCAGGTTTAATGTATTCACCCGTATCATGGTGAAATTGAGAAGCACGATATTGATGAATATCTATTTCGTAGTATGGAATTCCATACTGTGTTGCCTTTGTTTTTAAATCAGCCTGCATAAGACCTGGAGAACGGTTCTTGATGGAGCGTCCATAACGTTTTTTGCGTTTATATTTGCACACCATCTTCAAAGAGCCGTCTTTTTGTTTAACAGCCGTTGCCTCATCCTGCCGTTCCGTTTTCTTCGACTTCTTTTGAAGAGCCTTGAAGTTCATTGGCTCAAGGATGAATTCGCTTGTGTTCTGAACGACTCTGTTGATAAAGGTATGATGTGAAGTCTTGATATAAGCAGACTGTTTTCGATAGAGCACGCGTATCTGTCGTTTCAGACGTCTACACCTTCTCG
>NZ_VUMR01000067.1 GCF_009696075.1 Holdemanella porci
TTTAAATATTTTGAAGTTCTTGTCATAAGTGTAGTCTCTCTTTCGTTTACACCTATACAATAAATCTTAAATAGACATCATTAATGTCAGTTATATTAACAAATCACCAATGTATCTGTTAAGCCATACAATATTTCTGAGGTGAATTTGTTATGAAGAAAAAACTTGGAAATATATTGATTTTTGTGCTGATTATTGGACTCACGATTGGATATGGAATTTATAAAGATAGTCAATCTACAGTTACTGTCAATAAAATTTATACGATGGAGTTTCAAGAACAAGCATTATCGGATTTAGAACATGAAAAAGGAAATGGAAACTATACACTTCAAAATATATTTATGAAATACAATCCTTTTTCAACCAATACACAATCGATGTATGTTTATTTTAATACATCTAAAGTAGCTAAAATTACATATACAGTGAGTTGCAGCGATTATGCAGATTTTACAGCTACAGCGAATCAGGCTAAAGAATATCAAAAGGAACATGAGTTTCAATTGATTGGTTTGATTCCAAATTGTACAAATACCATCACAATTACAGCTACCTATAAGGATGGCACAAGTCAAAGTGTAAGTACAAATTATACAATGGGATCTCTTTTAGGTGATGAAGATATACAACTTAAACAAGTATCTGGTTCTAAACAATATTTAGGCAATGGTTTATATACACTATTAGGAAATGATGCGGATGATCAAGACTTTGTCTATATGTATGATACAAATGGCGTTTTGCGTGGGGAAATTCCAATTATTGGATATCGTTCTCATCGTATGTTGATGCAAAATCAAATCTTATATATGAGTGTATCTACACATAGAATGGCTGCCATCAATCATTTGGGTATGATTGAACACATTTATAATTTGGGTAATTATATAGTTCATCACGATTATCAATTTGATCAGGATGGAAATTTGATTTTATTAGCTACAAATGAAGAAAAGAATAGTGTAGAAGATTGTATTATTAAATTAGATGTAGATAGCGAAGAAGTAAGTGAAGTATTAGATCTAGAAGATTTGTTTAAAAGCTACAAAGAGAGTACGGATCATAAAGAAGGTTCAAAATGGGATTGGATGCATATCAATACACTTCAATATCTAAATGATGATAGTGTCATTCTTTCTTCTCGAGAAACAAGTTCAATCATTAAAATCAATGATGTAAGCACAAATCCAAGTATTGGCTATATCATAGGCAATGAAGATTTCTGGAAAGATACAGACTATACAAAGTATTTATATACAAAAGTAGGGGACTTCTTGACGAGTGGAGGACAACATACCGTAACATATATGGAAGATGATTCATTAGAATATGGTCAATACTATCTCTACATGTTTGATAATAATTTTGGATATTCTAAGACAAGAAAAGATTATGATTGGACGGTAAATGAAGGGATTCAAACAAGTATTACAGAAGGCACGACATCCTATTACTATCAATATTTAGTGGATGAAAACGAAGGAACATATACATTGGTTCATTCGTTTGAAGTTCCGTTTAGTGCCTATGTATCGAGTGCACAAAATTTAGGTGATCATATTGTCGTAGATTCAGGAATTGTAGGACTATTATCCATTTATGATACGGATGGAAATCTTGAACAACAGTTCAGTATAAAGAAAAATGATCGATTTATTTATCGAATTTATTATTATGACTATAAAGGATATTATTTTAGTTAGAGAGCAATCTCTAACTTTTTTTAAGCATATTTTAAGTATTATTTCGTATGTTTTATATATGACATATCAAGAATTTTATGGCTCTGACTATGATCAGTTTAAGAAAGTATTCAATTCTGTTTTAAATACGATTCATTCGAGTTCATTAGCTTGTATACAATATACGACTTCTAGAATCAAATCACCACAAAAGTGTTATGAAAAAGATAGGCGATGAATATTCTTTGCTTCATGATATTGGAGTTCGCATCATTTGTTCGTTTGTGGATGAAATCTATGAAATAAAGGATTGGATTCATTCATGTTTTAAAGTGGTGGAAGTAAGAGACAATTTAAGCTATCCCAAACTCAGTGGATATCGCAGTCTACATGTGATTATTAAAGTAGATGGATGGTTTAGGTGAAATCCAAGTACGAACGATCGCATTAGATTTTTGGGCAAATCTCAAATTCATTATAAGAAACATATTGAAGATGAAGATTTGATACGTAGTGAATTAAAACGATGTGCCGATGGAATTGCTTCTTTAGATTTGTCATTTCAGACAATCAAAGATAGAATCGAGGGATAATATGCGATTATTGATAGCGGATGATGAAATGAATTTGGCTAAAGCACTACGAGCTGTCTTAGAAGATGAGGGTTATAATTGCGGTGTGTGTTTTGATGGGAATAGTGCCATTCGTTTGATTTCCCAAGAAATTTATGATGGATTGATTTTGGATATTATGATACCTGAAAAGAATGGTTATGAAGTGCTAAATCAGATTCGCAAACAAAAAGATGATATTCCGGTATTACTTTTAAGTGCATTAAATGAAGTGGATGATCAAGTTACAGGTTTTGATTTAGGTGCCAACGATTATTTATCCAAGCCCTTTTCGACAAAGGAATTGATTGCACGAGTCAAAATGATGTTAAAAGAAAATACGATAGACGAATCTTATTTACAATATCAAGATATTCTATTAGATAAGAAAGAAGTAATACTTGCGCATAAGAATACAAAATATCAATTGACGAAGTTGGAATGTAGTATTCTTTCTTTATTGGTTCGAAGTGAATCGAATCGAGTACCTATTTGGCTTGTGATTGAAAAAGTTTGGAACAATCGAGTAGATGTGAATCAGAATACAGTTTCATTGTATGTATCCTATTTAAATCGAAAGTTATCGGCATTACAATCTTGTGTATCTATAAAAATGAGTAAAGAAAATATAGAACTGTGTGTTAATATATAAAAAAGAAGAAAGGGCGTGGTGTTTATGAATATATTAGTTGTGGATGATGAAAAAAACATTGCGTATGCGATTGCACAAATTTTAGAAGAACAAAAATGGCAAGTAACTATGGCTTATGATGGACAAGAAGGTTTAGATTTAGCCCTAAGTGGATTTTATGATGTAGCTATTTTAGATATTATGCTCCCTGTTATGAATGGTTTTGAGGTTGTACAGAAAATGCGTGCCAATAAGATTGAAACTCCAACTTTGTTGTTGTCGGCATTGGATGAAATTCCAGATAAAGTGAAAGGCCTAAATGTAGGGGCCGACGATTATATGACTAAACCATTTTCAGCTGCTGAACTTGTTGCTCGAATTAATGCACTGACAAGACGTAAAGGAGAAGTCATTGTACATGAGTTAAAGTATGACGATTTATCGTTACAACTTGATACTTGTGAGTTGTATTGTGCAAGCCAACATATTCATTTAGGATATAAAGAATTTGAAATTATGAAACATTTAATGTCACATCCAGAAATGATTACTTCTAAAGATGATTTGATTGTTTCGGTATGGGGTAGTGAAAGTGATGCGATGGACAATAATGTAGAGGTTTATATCTCGTTTTTAAGAAAGAAACTAAAATTTTTAAAAAGCAAAGTTTCAATCAAGGTGATTCGAAAAGTTGGATATCGACTAGAGGTTTGTGATGCTTAAAAAACTACAGACAAAATTCATTTTGATTTTAATGTCCTTTGTCAGTGTAATCTTATTATCTGTATTTGGTATAGTTTGTTGCTCAAACTATGTTCATGATAAAAAAGATGTTGAGCGAAGTTTGGAAATGGCTTTACGATTAAAGGATAAAGATTTTTCGATTTCATTTGGAAACAGTCGAAATTTTAATGGGAATTCCTTCGTGATTTATACGGATTCAAATTATGAATATATGATCACAAGCCGTTCAGTATGGAATATTTATGCAGAAGATGCGCAAATCTTAATTGAGAGTGTAAAAAATAAAGACGATATTGGAATTTTGAAAAGACTAGGGTTTGCGTATAAAAAAGAAAAAATTACCAACTATCAAGTGGATGAAAACACAATCATTCCTTCAGGTTATGCCGTAGCCTTTGTGGATGTATCTCACATGCAGTCTTCTTTTCAAAGAATGTTGATTATATCTATTCAAATTGGATCGAGTGTATTACTAGTATTCTTTATACTAAGTTGCATTTTAAGTAAATGGGCATTAAAACCAGTCGAACAGGCATGGGATAAACAGAAACAATTTGTGGCCGATGCCAGTCATGAATTAAAAACACCATTAACGGTTATTTTAGCGGATAGTGATGTATTAACCAATCATTCGACAGAAACTATTTCTTCACAAAAACAATGGATAGAATCGATTCAAAGCGAAGCGAACCGCATGCGAAAACTTGTAGAAGATATGTTGTTTCTTGCCAAGAATGATGCGAATCGAATTGAAATTTCTATGCAGAATTGTTCGCTTAGTGATATATGTTTTCATTGTGTTTTACCGTTTGAATCCATTGCGTTTGAAAAAGGTATTGATTTAATCGATGAAGTGGAAGAAAATATAGAGGTACATGGTAATGAGTCACAGTTAAAACAATTGATTTTAATTTTCTTGGACAATGCGATCAAATATACACCTTCAGGTGGAAAGATTTATTTTAAATTATGTAAGGTACAAAATAAACCCGTCATAACAATTCGTAATACAGATAGCTATATTCCGCCAGAAGATTTAAAACATGTATTTGAGCGCTTCTATCGTGTTGATAAGTCAAGAAAATATCAAGGGGGAGCGGGTTTAGGTTTATCTATCGCAAGTCAAATTACGCAAAGCCATAAAATCAAATTAAGTGTGACAAGTGATGAGAAACAAGGTACAGAATTTACTTTGAATTTCTAGGAGGATAATTATGTTTCAAAAAAGAGTCGATCAAGTGATTGCAAGAATGAAGGCGGATGGGCTTAAACAAATCTTAGTTAGTGAACCATGCAGCATCTATTATTTAACAGGCGTTGATGTAGGTCCTGGAGAAAGATTGTTTGCACTGTACTTGAATGATGAAGGAAGAAAAGTCTTATTTTTAAATACATTATTTACGGTTGAACAAAAGGATTGTGAAGAAATTTGGTATAGCGATACAGATGATTCCACTTCACTTTTAGCTAGTGTTATTAATTTAAGTGAAACGCTAGGTGTTGATAAAGATTGGACAGCACGATTTTTGATTCCTTTAATGGAAAAGTGTGAAGGATTAAAAGTTGTTCTTGGATCAAAATATGTAGATGATACTCGTGCCATCAAGGATGAAAAAGAAATAGAATGTATGATAGAAAACTCACAGATCAATGATGTTGTGATGGAACGTACAAGAGATTTCATTTCAGAAGGTATGACTGAAAAACAAGTAGAAGCTTTTATTCTTGAACAATATAAATTGCTAGGATGTCAAAATGTTTCATTCTCACCAATCTGTTCGTTTGGAGCTAATGGTGCTGATCCTCATCATATGCCAGATGATTCTGTGTTAAAAGCAGGAGATAGTATTGTGATCGATATTGGTGGAAGAAAAGATTGTTATTGTTCGGATATGACACGTACTTATTTCTGTAAAGAAGCAAGTGACGAATATAAAAAGATTCATGATATTGTACGTGTAGCTAATGAAAAAGCGGAAGAAATCATTCGTCCAGGCGTTCGTCTATGCGATATCGATTTAACGGCTCGTAATTATATTTCTAGCTTTGGTTATGGTGAATACTTTACACATCGCCTAGGACATTTCATTGGTCAAACGGATCATGAATTTGGGGATGTAAGTTCAACCAACACAGAAACTGTGAAACCAGGTATGATTTTCTCAATTGAACCAGGTATCTATTTGCCAGAAAAGATGGGTGTTCGTGTCGAAGATTTAGTTTTAGTTACTGAAGATGGTTGTGTTGTATTAAATAAAGTAGATAAAAAATATGCGATGATTGGTTAATCATCGCATTTTACTATTTACCTAAACAAAATTTAGAAAATAATGTATCCAACAAGTCTTCTCTATGAACTTCACCTAAGATTTCTTTCAAATGATCATGAGCAGCCTGAATGTCAATCTCAATTAAATCAGGTTCTACCATCCTGTCCATGGCTTCTTTCGCCCTTAACATATCTTCTTTGGCTTGATTCAATAAACCAATTTGACGCTCATTTGAAAGTAGTGGATCTTCCTTTAATAAATCTTCATGATACAAGTTTTCCAAGGCATCAATCAAAGGTTGAATGTCTTTGTTGGCAGCTGAAATCCAAATGCCATCTTTATCGGGGCTGGTTTTATCTAATTTATTGTAGATAATTAAACGCATCTTATCTTTTGTCAGTTCTAACAATTGTTTATCTTCTTCATCCAATTCTTTTGAACCATCAAAGACTAAAAGAACCAACTTGGCATCTTTTAATTTTTCTTGACTTTTTTCAATGCCAATCTGTTCAATCTTATCGCTGGATTCACGAATACCAGCTGTATCAATTAAATTCAATTGAACACTGCCAATATGAATTTGACCCTCCACCAAGTCTCTTGTGGTCCCCGCAATATCTGTAACGATGGCTTTATCTTCTTCAAGAAGTGCATTTAATAAGCTGGATTTACCAACATTTGGCTTACCGATAATGATTGTATCAATACCTTTTTTTAACATTTGCCCCGTCTGTACACGAGCAAGAATATGATCGATTTTATCTAACCAATCATTTGTTTTAGGTAATAAGTCATTTGTCGTTAATTGTTCGACATCTTCATATTCAGGATAATCAATATTCACTTCAATCTGTGCAATAATATCCATTAAATCATCAATCAAAGGCTGTAGCAGTTTTTTTACACTTCCTTTAATTCCATGAATAGCCATACTAGCTGCGGTATTATTACTTGCTTCAATCATATCTTGAACGGCTTCAGCTTGCGACAAATCAATTCTTCCATGATAGAAGGCACGCTGCGTAAATTCTCCCGGTTTTGCCAGATCTGCTCCAGCACTTAATACCATCGATAAGATTTTACGAGTAATAAAAGTACCACCATGACAATTGATCTCGACAATGTCTTCGCGTGTATATGTTTTTGGAGCTCTAAATATAGAAATTAAAACTTCGTCAACAGGATTTTTATCGATATCTATAATAAAACCATAATGAATGGTATGACTTTTCGCATTCATGATATTACGGTCAAATATTTTTTGCGTGATTTCAATAGCCTTGTCACCACTTAAACGAATGATGGAAATGGCACCATCCTGCAAAGAAGTGGAGATGGCTGCAATTGTATTTTCAAACATTGTAAACATCCTTTCTTTCTTAGTGTATTTTATCATAAAAGATGTATAATGTCTTAGACAGAGGTGTAAACATGAAAGAATATACTAAAAATCAAGTACACGAAGTAGCGTGTGCATTTAATGAACATAAAATTATTGCTCTTCCTACAGATACAGTATATGGAGTTGGAGTAAAATATGGGGATTTAGAAGATTTAGAACGATTAAAACGCGCAAAACATCGTCCAGAAACGAAACCAATCCCAATGATGGTTTCAAATGTAGAACAAATGAAGCAAGTCGCGTTAGTGGATGAAAGAATTGAAAAGATTGCGGCTAAGTTTTTACCGGGTGCATTGACACTCGTTGTGAATGTAAAAGACAGTGTTGATTCAGCATACACAAATGGCTTAAGTACAATTGCGATTCGTATTCCAGATGAAAAATTTATATTAGATGTGATTGATGAGTTGAATTGTCCAATCTTGGTCACAAGTGCCAATCAGTCTGGAGAAAAAACAGCACTTACAAGTGATGATGTGTATGAACAGCTTCCAAAAATTGATGGTATTGTACTTGGGACGTGTAAAGCGTTACAGGCAAGTACGATTGTTGACTGTACAAAAGAAAAGTTACAAATCTTAAGACCTGGACCTATTTCTTTAGAAGAACTAGAATCCTTATTATAGAAAAAACACCCAGAACCTATGTTGTAGGGCATAGGCCAGGGTGCATACGAACACATCTAGAAGTAGTATGCTTCTAGCAGTTCATCTAGTATGTTACTCTGAATTGTATAAGATTCAATGTTTTGGGTTTAAATTTAAACATATGTTAAAACTTGTCAAAATGAGGGATGTTGATTATAATACTATGTATGACAGAAGAAGAAATGATTAGACAAATTGCCGAGCCTATACTTAAACAATTGGAAAAAATCGAAAAGGAACTTGGAAATCATCGTATGCCGCAGCTTCCGCAAATTAAGTTTGTGAAAGAAACAAATATGGGAGATGGTCCTTTTATGATAGGTGACATTGAGGTTACAGATGAGCTTTTAGAAAAAGTGGAAGCCTATATCCAAGAAGAGATTGAAATGATGCATAAGCCAACTGTATTACACTAAGAAGTTACAAAAAAGTAACTTCTTTTTTAAAAAATACTTGCATTTTATTTTATGTTAGTGTATTATATGTGAGCACGTTGGAAATGCGGGTGTGGCGAAATTGGCAGACGCACCAGACTTAGGATCTGGCGCCTTCGGCGTGGGGGTTCGAGTCCCTTCACCCGCACCACTTGTAAATGTAGACAATTACTTCGGTAGTTGTCTTTTTTTGTTTTATGTTATAATTTTTGTATGGAAATTTGTGTATATTATGAAAAAGTAAATGATGAAAGTATTTGTATAAGAAGAGTGTATGCATCCAGTCCGATTGTTGAAATACCTGAAGTGATAGATGGATATATTGTTCGTGAAATTGGAAATTATTGTTTTTCATCAAAAGAAGTCGATTTATCTAAAGCAGTTTTAAGTTGTGAAATTCCATCTTATTATCATGAGTGTAGTGGTTGTGATGTTGAAAGTGTTAAGCTTCCTAGAACTTTAAAAAAACTTGGCGATTATGCATTCTATAATTGTCGAAAGTTAAAAGAAGTATTTGTACCTTCTAGTTTAATGTGTATTGGCAGTGATGTGTTTATGAATTGTTTAAGACTCAATCATATTTATTATGATTGTTCAATTTTTGATGTTACTTTCCTGAAACAAATCTTAACGCAAATCACATGGGATGTAGAAGTTCACTTTTTAGATAGTTCTATATTCTATCCAGAATACAACGGGAGTTATGATGAAGTGGGCCCTGCTCATATCTTTGCCCTGAATATTGAAGGGGAAGGTTTTCGCATGCGTCAATGTTTTAAAGAGGGGAAAATCGATTTTGACGGATATGATGCTTGTTTTGAAAAGCTATGCGCTGAAGAAAGTGAATCTTGTATCTTTCATGTAGCGATTCTTCGCTTTATGATGGGATCTGAACAATACATTCCTTATTTAAGGACACATGATTTGACTTCTTATTTACATGGATATAAAGATATATGTGCTATGGTAGAAAAATTGTTAAAAAAAGAGTGTCTTGGTCAGTCTGATCTAAATCGATTGATTTTTATGGAAATGGATTGGCTTAACAGATACATTGGTGATTTGTTAATATAACTGACATTAATGATGTCTATTTAAGATTTATTGTATAGGTGTAAACGAAAGAGAGACTACACTTATGACAAGAACTTCAAAATATTTAAA
>NZ_VUMR01000068.1 GCF_009696075.1 Holdemanella porci
TGTTTGTTTCGAAATTGACGTTTTAGTTTGTATTTCTATTTCCTGTTCAGTTTTCAAAGATCATCTGCACCTCAGCAGTGCTCATCTATATTACCAAATACTTTTCGCTTCGTCAAATGTTTTTTTTTATTTTTTAATAAAAATAAAAAAGGACACTTTTTCCAAGCACCCTTAAATCTTATTGAGCATCCTCAATTGAACTGATTTTTGCGATTCTTCCCTTATGTCTTTCACCCTCACTAAATGGAGTGTTCAAGAAAGTGTGAACAATATCTTTACAAGTTTCAATACCTGTGGTTCTTTGTCCCATGCTCAACATATTCGCATCATTGTGTTCACGAGTCAAACGAGCCATAGTTACATCTGTACATAATGCACAACGGATTCCTTTTACTTTATTTGCAGCAATTGAAATTCCAATTCCAGTACCACACATAACAATACCCTTGTCCACTTCTTTATTCGCAACTAAATCTGCACACGCTTTTGCCATATCCGGATAATCAACACTATTTGTATCATGACAACCACAATCCACAACTTCATGTCCTTCATCAATCAACATTTGTTTAATTTCTTCCTTATACGTGTATGCTCCATGATCACATGCCATACCAATTTTCATTCTTTAATCCTCCTCAACATCTGCAAATATTTTACAACGTATCCATCTTTGCGTAAAGACAACTAACTTTTCGTATCAAAAGATTTTCTACAAGAAGGACAACGAACTTCAATTTTCCCCTTATTTCTAGGAACACGAATAATTTGTGCACATTCAGGACAAACTAAATACTTATTTTGTTTATCCTTTAAAGACTTGTTAAATGCTTGAAAACGATGAACTATTTTTGCCTGAATCCGAATAAACTTTTGATTTTCAATTGATCTTGCCACATAGTTCTTCGATAATGCACGTGCTAAATAAATAATAATACTAATATAGAACAATATATTTATGACAATATTTCTTCTAAAAAATAAACTTAATACTAATAAAATAAGTTCTACATAAAATATGAACTGATTTAATTTATCCGTACCATATCTACCTTGCATAAAACGATATAATTTTTCTCTCATTCTCATCACCGATTTCTATAATAACATACAATATATGAACTCGCTATGTGCATTTTACCATCATTTGTATATTTGTTTTTAATATTTACAAATTTTTTCATATTTTTATGAAACATTTTCAATTTTTGTGCTATAATCATCACGTATTAAATAAGGGAGGACTTAAAATGAAAGACCTAGAGCAATTATACGAAACAGTAAAAAAACGAAATCCCAATGACAAAGAATTTCTTCAAGCCGTTGAAGAAGTATTCGAATCATTGAATATTATCGCAGATGTACATCCTGAAGAATTAGACGATGATGTATTAGAAAGACTTGTAGAACCTGAAAGACAAATCATTTTCCGTGTTCCTTGGGTTGATGATAATGGCAAAACTCAAGTAAACCGTGGTTACCGTGTTGAATTCAACTCTGCCATCGGACCATATAAAGGAGGTTTACGATTCCACCCATCTGTAAACATTAGTATCATCAAATTCTTAGGATTTGAACAAGTATTAAAAAATTCATTGACTACACTTCCTATGGGAGGTGGAAAAGGTGGATCTGATTTCGATCCAAAAGGAAAAAGTGATCGCGAAGTTATGCGTTTCTGCCAAAGCTTCATGAGCGAATTATACCGTCACATCGGACCAAACACAGATGTTCCTGCTGGAGACATTGGTGTTGGAGGCCGTGAAGTCGGATATTTATTTGGACAATATAAACGTTTGAAAAATGAATACAGCGGCGTATTGACAGGTAAAGGATTAACATTCGGTGGATCCTTGATTCGTACCGAAGCTACTGGATATGGTCTATGTTACTTTACACAAGCTTTATTAAAAGATAACGGAACTAGCTTCGAAGGAAAAACAGTTACGATTTCCGGAAGTGGTAACGTAGCTATCTATGCTTGTGAAAAAGCAACACAACTTGGAGCAAAAGTTGTAACTATGTCCGATTCAAACGGATTCGTTTACGATCCAGAAGGAATTGATTTAGATTTAGTTAAAGACATCAAAGAAGTTCGTCGTGGACGTATCAAAGAATATGTTGAAAAAAGACCAAATGCAACATACACACCAAACGCACGTCCATGGACTGTTGCATGCGATATCGCTCTTCCATGTGCCACTCAAAATGAACTTGATTTAGAAGATGCAAAAGCATTAGTAGCTAATAAAGTTTTCGCTGTATGCGAAGGGGCTAACATGCCAACAACACCAGAAGCTATCCACTATCTTATGAAAAACGGTGTATTCTATGCTCCAGGTAAAGCAAGCAATGCCGGAGGTGTTGCATGTTCAGGTCTTGAAATGTCACAAAATGCTCAACACTTATCTTGGACAGCAGAAGAAGTTGATCAAAAGCTTGAAAACATTATGGTAAATATTTTCGAAACTTGTCGTGATACTGCTAAAGAATATGGTCATGAAAAAGAATATGTAGTTGGAGCTAACATTGCTGGATTCTTAAAAGTTGCAAAAGCAATGAAAGCACAAGGCACTGTTTAATAAAATAAAAGCCGATTTCGGCTTTTATTTTTTGTAATTTTGCATTATTATCTTAAAAGTAAAAAGGTTGTGATCTTTCTATGAAACGAGCAAAACAAACATCTGAATCCATCGAACTCGGTATTCTTTTGGCATTATCCGGTGGATTTATGGATGCCTATTCCTATTTAGCAAGAGGACAAGTCTTCGCAAATGCCCAAACTGGAAATATGCTCCTCTTTGGTGTAAATTTAGCAAGAGGACAATTCCAGCATGCTCTACATTATTTATGTCCCGTACTTGCTTTTGGTCTAGGTGTTTTCTTAGCGGAATTTGTACATTTTCAAAAAATTCAAAAAGTACACTGGCGACAAGTTACTCTCTTGATTGAAATCATTATATTATTTGGCGTTGGATATATTTCATTCGAACAAAACCTTCTCGCAAATTCTTTAACTTCTTTTGCATGTGGCTTACAAGTACAAGCCTTTCGTAAAATACATGGTAAAGGTTACGCAACAACGATGTGTATTGGAAATTTAAGAACAGGGACACACGAAATGTGTAATTATTTATGCACAAAAAAAGTCCAACATCTACAAAGTGGACTTCTCTACTACTCAATTATTTTAACATTTATAATCGGTGCCATTCTAGGAAACTTTTGTATTCAGATTTTTTCAGCAAAAGCTATCTGGATAAGCGTTTCACTATTAATACTCGCCTTTATTTTAATGTTTGTTGACCGTGAAAAAGATGAGGCTTTTCAATAAGTTTTAATTCTGTATCACAATCCATTCTCGTCACCGAACAATTTGGCACTAAAGATGCTGTATTCGGTTTTTCATCCACAAAACCAGGACACAATGCGTTCACAATATGTTTGATGGCTGAACCATGACAAACCACTAAAACATTCGCATTCGGATATTCGGATGCGATTTTTTTTAATTCATTCGTTACTCTTTCTATAACATCACTATGGTTTTCACCACCACAAAAACGATAACCTTCTGGAAAACGTACTCCATCTTTAAATATATCCACTGATTTTTCAGCCTCAAAATCACCAAAACTCTGCTCCTTTAAATTTTTTTTAGGAATAACCTTTACATTTCTACCCTCTAAAATAGAGTTTGCCGTATCTATAGCTCTTTCACTCGTTGAACAAAAACATACATCAAATGGAATATTCTTCAATTCTTTACCCAATTGTTTTGCCTGAGAAACACCCAAATCCGTCAACGGTGAATCACACCATCCTTGAATACGACCTTTGCGATTAAATACTGTTTCTCCATGTCTAATAATATAAAAATGTGTCATATATATACCTTCCTTTTGCCTCATTATAATCCATTTCAGTTAGATAACAATAACTATTTTACATTGTAAAGAAATTTTGATTTTGGTAATATAATCACATCCATAAGGGAGTAGTTATCTTACTTATGTAAGTATTTAAGTCAACACACTGATTAATCGATCTGGCTTATCGTAATAAACAAGACTTATGCGAAAAAAGACATCTTTTTTTCGTATAAGTCTTTTTATTTTAGGAGGAAATATGGATTTTATTACTATTTTATTTATTGGCATTGGTTTAGCTATGGATGCAAGCGCTGTATCTTTGGCAAAAGGTATGAGCCTTGATAAAGATCAAGTAAAAAAATGTGCCTTTATCCTAGCCCTAGCGTTTGGCTTCTTTCAAGCACTTATGCCAGCTATTGGCTATTATGCCGGAAGTCATTTTGCCGAATACATTCAATCCATCGATCACTGGATTGCCTTTATTTTGTTGAGCTTGATAGGTATCAACATGATTCGCGAAGGAAAAGAAGAAAAAGAAAATGAAGTAAAGATTCACTCCATCCCATTTAAAGACATTCTTCTTTTAGCTATCGCCACAAGTATTGACGCTTTAGCCGTTGGTGTAAGTTTTGCCTTTTTAAAAGTCAATCTATTTTTAGCTATAACTACGATTGGTATCACTACATTTATTCTTTCATTTGTTTGTGTATTATTTGGAAAAAAACTTGGTTGCTTATTTGAAAAATACGCTGAATACTTAGGTGGTATCATCTTAATTCTATTAGGAATTAGAATCTTAATTGAACATTTATTTTTCTAACAAGACTTCAATTCAAGTCTTTTCATATACCCAGCTATTTTTGTACCCAATTCCTTATGTCCTTTTTCAGATAAATGCACGCCATCAAAACTCATATCTAAAGGATTACAATCTAAACAAGGAACTCCCATTACCTTATATGCCTCATTCAATTTCATACTTTCATCTCTAAATTCATCAAATTGTAAAATTGGCGGACAAAGAATCAACAGCTTTCTTTTGTCCATTGAATCAATTAACTCATGCATAAAAGAATGGATTTGTTCAACATCATAATAATGAATCAAATCATTAGACCCCAACATAACACAAAATAAATCAATCAAATCTAAATCGAATGTATCCTCTTTTACATCTCGCAATAAGCGACCATTGATCGCATCCTCAAAAAATATCCATCCAGGCACAAGATCATTTAAATAATCAATGTATGTGAAATCATACCTTTGAAAATATCCTCTTGGATCATAGCCCCAAGTATTGGAATCCCCTAAAAACAATGCCTTTTTCATTATGCCACACTGCGAATTTTCTTACGCACAATCATGAAACAAATACCATGTGCCACAAGCGTTATAACCCACGTAATTGGATAAGAAATATACAATGAGAAGGTTGTATGCACTGCCTTGAATACAGTAAATATCCATATAACACGAATCAAACAGACACCCGTTAAAGATACTAGCATTGGTAAAATAGAATAACCGATTCCTCTAAGACTTCCAACTAAAGTATCCATAATTCCACATAAACAATACATTGTACTAATAACAGCCAATCGATTGATTCCAAATTGGATGACACGCTCATCACTAGAATAAATAGATACTAACTGTTGACCAAAGAAATAAGCACTTTGTCCAAGTACAAGACCAACGACAGTTACAATCCCTAAACATTCTAACAAAATCTTATCAATTCGATTGTATTTTTTTGCTCCAAAATTTTGCGAAGTAAACGACAAAGAAGTTTGATAAACTGCATTCATAGACGTATATACAAAGCCTTCAATATTGCTTGCGGCGGTATTTCCAGCCATAACTAAAGAGCCAAAAGAGTTAATACTTGATTGAATCAATACGTTTGAAATACTAAAAATAATGCCTTGAAGCCCTGCAGGAAGTCCTACTTCTAGCATTTGTAAAGCTAATTCCTTATGGAAACGCATATCCTTTAACTCAAAATGTAAAGGTCCATCCATATGCTTTAAACATAATAGAATTAAAGCAGCACTAATTCCTTCCGAAATAATCGTAGCTAAAGCGACACCAGCAACACCCATATCGAATACAATTACGAAACAAAGATTAAATAGCACGTTAACAATTCCAGAAATCAACAAGAAATAAAGTGGACGCTTTGTATCCCCAATCGATCTAAGTATAGCAGCCCCAAAGTTATAAACCATAAAAAATGGCATACCTGCAAAATAAATACGCATATATAAAGATGACAAATCAATTACATCTTCTGGTGTAGCCATTAACTCTAGCAAGGGTTTTGCAAAAAAGAAACCCACAAACACCATTAATAATCCACCAAAGACGGCAATAAAAATAGCTGTATGTACAGCTTTAGAAGTATTTTCTTCATCTCGAGCCCCAATAGATTTCCCCAATACAACATTTGCACCAACACTAATACCAATAAACATATTTACCAATAAATTGATCAATGCACTTGTTGAACCAACGGCTGCCAACGCTTGATTTCCCGTAAATCGGCCTACCACGATAATATCGGCTGCATTAAACAACAATTGCAGGCAGCCCGACAAAATTAATGGTAATGAAAAAATAATCAACTTTTTAAAAATCGGACCATTACACATATCCACTTGATAACTACGCATACAAATCCTCCCCGTTTACAATAATAGACAAATTATATACCTTATGTAATATTATTGAAAGAAAAAAAGAATGAAATGTAACTTTTCATTCTTTATTGCACTCTTGTTTTCATACGATCCGGATGCAGACTATACTGTACCGCAATATCTTTTGTGATTTTACCTTGTTGATACAAGTCATAGATCGCATCATCCATCATAACCATACCGTTCTGCCGATTCGAAATCATTGTATTCTCAATCTGATGAATCTTATTCTCACGAATCTGCGAACGAATCGCAGGATTGACCAGCATAATTTCAAACACAGGAATCAATTCTCCATCTTTTCCTGGGATTAATTGCTCACTAATGATAGCCTCTAAAATCATTGATAATTGCGAACGCACTTGATCTTGATGACCTTGAAACATATCAATAATACGATCAATTGTATTTACAGCTCCTACAGTATGTAACGTAGATAGAATTAAATGTCCGGTTTCAGCCGCGGAAAGAGCAGTAGAAACTGTTTCTTCATCACGCATTTCACCCAATAAAATAACTTCAGGTGCCTCACGCAATGCTGATTTTAATGCATTTAAATAACTTGCCGTATCATGATATACCTCTCGTTGGGATACAATTGACTTTTTATGCGAATGCAAGAATTCAATTGGATCTTCAATCGTAATAATATGACAACTTCTTGTTTCATTCATACGATCTATTAAACAAGCTAACGTCGTACTTTTACCACTGCCCGCAGGACCACTCACTAAGATAATCCCTTTTCTTCGATCTGAAAGATTTAAGACAGATTCTGGAATATTTAAATCTTCTGGATTTGGCAGATCAAAATTAACCACACGCAATACAGCAGCTTCTGAGTTTCTTTGACGATACACATTCACACGGAAACGACCAATCTGGGATAAAGAAAAAGAAAAATCATCTTCTCCATTTGCCACAAAATTCTCATATGAACAATAGGGGGCGAAACCATACAACTGTTGAACAATATCCTTTGTATCATTTGGCATCATTTTCTCTTGCGTAACCTTAACTAGTTGTTGTCCGACCTTAAACATACATGGACTTCCAGCCACAAAGAAAATATCTGAAGCATTCTGGTCTATAGCTTTTTTTAAAATTTCAACAACTTCCATTTTATTCCCCTTTCACAATCGTTTTAAAGATAACGATTTTGTCATCATTTACTTTTACTTTTAAATATGTATCACCCTTTACATGAACTAAAAAATCCGTTTGATTTTCATCTATTAATTTATGTGCTTTGATTTCAGCTTCATAGTACGCTTTTTTAAACGCATAACTACGATTGGTCTGTTCATGGATTTGGTATACCTTATTGGATGAAAACAACACTAATACACACATGCAGACAACGACAAATATGCTTAGCATTGTAACTACACCTAATCCTATTCTTGATTGTTTCATTAGTGATTCTCCTCTTGATAATATTTATAATCCAACACTTTCTTTTCCTTTACATAAATACGAATACAATATTCATTCCTATTTACATTTGAAATCTTAACATCATATATATTATCATGCATCTCTTGCGAATACTCACCTACACTAGCACTCGTTTCAATTTTATTTTGCGCTATAACCATGGCATCTTGACGATACGTGTCCGTTTGCAAAATTTGCACCATCTTCGCATAGATTTCAATCAAAATCGTAGAAGTAATCAAAAAGAAGAATAACACAAACAATAATTCTAAAAAGAATGAAAATGGCTTCTTTGTCATGATTCCACCTCACTTCTTATATTTACATAAAAAGTAACACCATTGATCTCACATGAGATAGTATTTACATCTTGTTCTACATCAAAATCATGACAGGCCATTAACGGCTGTCCCATCGTTAAATCCGGTTCCATATCCTTAACAACGCAAAGTTCCATCAAACTCTTTCCTGATTTATACAAATATGTATCGCTTTTCGCATCCGAAAGCTTGATCACCTTTTGATCATTCACGACAAGAACACAAACTCCATCTTCGGCATCATAACTATGAATCTTATTCGTGACATAAGAAACAGGCGTATATGTTTCAAAATCATGTTTTGTGCGTCTTTGAAGCATCGTATAATCTTCGATTTGAATATTCAGCAACATAAAACAACACACCACAAACAAGAACAATAAAGAAAGAGAAAAGAAAACACCTGCATTTTTCATCATTCGGTCCCCTTTCTATACACATAAATATTTGGGTATACATTGTCCCCTTGCCAGTCATATGTTATAAAATAACTATTTTTATCATAAGTAAAGCCATAGTTTTTCCTTAAATATTGAACACTTTCAGGATAACGACCCTCCACACTGTAACAAGTAATCAATGCCGTATCCAAACTATTCTTTATGCGATCTATATCTAAATTCTCTGTACTCTTATTGATATTTGAAAAGCCAAATAATATCAATATTAAAAACAAGACAAAGAACAATATGTTCTTTATTTTCATATGGCTACCCCAATGTCTGCAATACATTCATCAAAGGAAGCATAATTGAAATTAAAACAAATCCTACCAATAATGATAGACCCGCTATCATAGTTGGTTCTAAACGATTTAAAAAACTTGAAAGCATTCTCTCTAGATCATCTTTATAGTGTTTAGATAACGTCTTTAACACTTCATCCTGATGACCACTTTCATCAGCTGCCATCAATAAAGCGCCATAACCTTGATCATATACACCTTCATTTACTAGAGCTTTTGAAAGACTCTCACCTTCTAACATACGTTCTTTCACTTGAACAACCTTCTCTTTTAAACGAGGATGATCAATCGATTGTAAGATAACATCCACCGCATCATGGTACTACGTCAAGAAAAAGGACTCATAAAATAGATAAATTTTAAATTCTAATGTTTTGAATAATAATTATTCTCATATTGATTTGGTGATTCATAACCGCAATGGCTATGGATTCGTATCGTGT
>NZ_VUMR01000069.1 GCF_009696075.1 Holdemanella porci
AAAATGGACCCAGACAACTAAATGTTGTCTGAGCCCAATATCAGCTATAAACCATTTTGGGGTATATGCCGCCCCTTAAATTCTTGGAGAGCAAATTCACCTAACCCCATCCAAATTTATTGCGCCAGAAAAGGAATAGGTATCTACCTACTCCTTATATTCTTATTCTTCAGATTGGATATCCATTGAATTATTATCTGCAGTTTCTGCATCTTGTAGAATTGATTCTTCTACTGAAGCTTCTACACTATCCATCGTATCTCTATCATCAGAGTCAGATACTAGTTTATCGAACTCTTCATCATGAACTTCTTTCATACGCGCAATACGTTTGTCACGAAGTTCTTTTGCCTTTTCTGCAACAATTAGATTTTGTGGACGATCTCCCTGGCATCCAGTACCTGCAGGAATCAGCTTACCAATAATAACATTTTCTTTCAAACCGATTAAGTGGTCAACTTTACCTTTAATAGTCGCATCTGTAAGAACCTTTGTAGTTTCCTGGAATGAAGCGGCTGATAAGAAAGAATCTGTTTCAACAGAAGACTTAGAAATACCTAATAATACTGGTTTGAATGTAGCAGGAGTTTTACCGCTTAACAATGCGTTACGATTGATTTTTGTGATGTTATTTAATGATAATTGAACACCAACATTTAAATCAGTATCTCCACTATCTACAACGATTACTTTCTTCATCATCTGTTTGATCATTACTTCCAAGTGCTTATCACTAATTTCGATACCTTGGCTTTGGTATACTTTCTTAACTTCCTTCAAGATATAGTCTTGAACTTCACGTACACCAGCAACACGTAATAATTCTTTTGGATCTAATGGACCTTCAGTCAACGCAACACCAGCTTCAATCTTTGCACCGACTTGAACCCATGGACGCATAGACTGGTTCGCGTTAATTTTATGAGAAACACTTTCGTGTTCGTTTGTGATAATAACTTCTTGGCGCATGGTTCCTTCAATACGTTCGATTGAAGTAATTTCACCTGAAATTTGAGCAATTACCGCAACACCTTTTGGACAACGAGCTTCGAACAATTCTTCAACACGAGGCAAACCTTGAGTGATATCTTCTGCACCAGCACCAGCAACACCACCTGTATGGAATGTACGCATTGTTAACTGTGTACCTGGTTCACCAATTGATTGAGCCGCCATGATACCAATAGCTTCACCAACTTCAACGTCTTTACCAGTAGCCATGTTACGTCCATAACATTTACGACAAATACCTAAACGAGACTTACAAGTAAATACAGAACGGATATACATACCTGTAACACCAGCATCTACGATTTTTTTAGCAAGTTCATCAGTGATAAATTCATCACTCGCAATAATTAATTCACCTGTCTTTGGATCTGTTACATCTTGTTTAGAATAACGACCAACTAAACGATCTTGTAATGGTTCGATAACAGAGTTTGTTTTACGATCCATTAATGTTTCGATCCAGTAACCCTTATCTGTACCACAATCGTCTTCTTTGATAATTACATCTTGGGCAACATCAACCAAACGACGAGTTAGGTAACCAGATTCGGCTGTCTTTAAGGCAGTATCTGTAAGACCTTTACGCACACCGTGAGTCGAGATAAAGAACTCACTTACGTTTAATCCTTCACGGAAACAAGAATAGATAGGAACTTCTATGATGGTTGGTACATATTCACCAGCACCAGCTTTAGCGTGACCAGGTTTTGCCATTAAACCACGCATACCAGCTAACTGAGTAAAGTTTGACGCGTTACCACGAGCACCAGAAGTCGCCATCATGTTGATTGGGTTTTTACGAGGCAAGTTTTTCATCAATGATGTTACAATCTTGTCTTTTTGATCATCCCACATCTTAGATAAGTGACGTTCCCATTCTTCCATTGTCAACATACCTTTACGTTGTAAGTGTTTCAACTGATCAGCTTTAACACGACCCTCATCGATATATTCATCTTTGTGAGGAGCCACTTCGATATCTGACAAGGCAACTGTAATACCAGCTACTGTTGAATATTCAAATCCTAAAGATTTGATTTGGTCAAGAATTTCAGCAGTTTGATCTGCATCATAACGTTTGAAGACTTCTGCAATAACTTTACCTAAATCTTTTTTCTTAACCGCATCAACTAAAGGCATAGCTTCGATGTATTCTTTAATGTTTTGTCCTGGAGTAATAAAGTATTTATCAGGAGTACTAATAAAGTTTTCTTTTGATACCTCATTAATATATGGGAAATCTTCAGGGAACATTGAGTTGAACACAATCTTACCAACTGTTGTAATTAAATAATCATTTTTATGTTTTTCATCAAACGATGTTTTATGCATATTGCATACAGGCAATGCGATACGAGTGTGAAGGTGAACTTGTTTCGACTGGTATGCCATCATAACTTCATCTTCATCTGTATATACATGACCTTCACTTTCACCAAAACGGTGCCAGTGAGCTGCTTCTAATGGGCAGCCAACTTCTTCGTAGTGTTTAGCTTCTGCAAAAAATTCTTCTTTTGTTTCTTCCATTGTTAAATAGAAGTTACCCATAACCATATCCTGTCCTGGCGTAACGATAGGTTTACCATCTTTAGGACCTAAGATATTGTGAGAACCAAGCATCATAACTAATGCTTCAGCACGAGCTTCTTCTCCTAATGGAACGTGGATGGCCATCTGGTCGCCATCGAAGTCGGCGTTGAACGCAGTACATACTAATGGGTGAAGACGCATTGCACGTCCTTCTACTAATTTAGGCAAGAAGGCCTGAATACCCAAACGGTGTAATGTAGGTGCACGGTTCATCAGTACAGGATATCCGTCGATTACTGTTTCAACAACATCCCAGATACGAGGATCACGACGTTCGATTAATTTTTCTGCATTTTTAGGATTTTGTGCTAATCCTTGGTTTACGATTTCATTAATGATAAATGGTTTAAACAAGTTAACTGCCATTTCACGTGGAATACCACATTGGTACATTTTCAAATCTGGTCCAACAGCAATTACAGAACGACCAGAGAAGTCAACACGCTTACCTAATAAGTTCTGACGGAAACGACCTTGTTTACCTTTTAATGAATGAGACAATGATTTTAATGCACGTCCACCAGCACCTGTAATTGGTTTTGAACGGCGACCATTGTCAATTAAAGCATCTACAGATTCCTGTAGCATACGCTTTTCGTTTTGAACGATAATATTTGGTGTACCCAAATCTAACAATTTACGTAAACGATTGTTACGAGTGATTACACGACGATATAAGTCGTTTAAGTCACTTGTCGCAAAACGACCACCATCCAATTGAAGCATTGGACGTAAATCAGGTGGTATTACCGGAATGTTAGTCAGAATCATCCATTCTGGTAAGTTTTCACTATTACGGAATGCATTGATTGTATCCAAACGTTTGATTAATTTCTTACGCTTTTCACCTTGTGCTTTTTCAAGCGCATCCTGTACTTCTTGATATTCAGATTCTAAATCAACATCTTGTAATAAACGTAGTACGGCTTCAGCACCTGTTTGAGCTGTAAATCCTGTTGAACCATAAATAGCTTGGTTTTCACGGAATTCACGTTCAGAAAGAATTTGTTTATAAGCTAAACCAGATTCTTTTGGATCCGTAACAATATAGCTTACGAAATATACAACTTCTTCCAATTGTTTTGGTGTTACATCCAATAACAATGCCATACGGCTAGGAATACCACGTAAGTACCAAATATGAGCTACTGGTGCAGCTAAGTGGATGTGACCCATACGCTCACGTCTTACGCTTGCTTTTGTGATTTCTACACCACAACGGTCACATACAACACCTTTAAAACGTACTTTTTTATATTTACCACAAGCACATTCCCAGTCCTTAGTTGGTCCGAAAATGCGTTCGCAGAATAAACCATCACGTTCTGCTTTTTGTGAACGATAGTTAATTGTCTCAGGCTTTGTTACTTCACCATGACTCCATTTTAAAATCGTTTCTGGACTCGCTAAGCGAACCTGAATCGAGGCAAAATTGTTAATACTCATATTTTATACTACGCCTCCTCTTCTTCGTTATTTTCTTCTTCAATATCGTCTACTAGCTCTTCCTTTTGTGTCTGTTCTGGTAAAGGTTGAGCTGGATGAACACCCTGGTCATCATCATCTAATGTGATGTCAACCTCGTTATTGTTTTCATCTAACAAACGAATATCGATTGCTAAACCTTGTAATTCGTGCATCAATACACGGAATGATTCTGGAACACCTGGTTCTGGAATATCTTTACCTTTAATGATGGCTTCATAAGTCTTGATACGACCTTGAATATCATCCGATTTGATTGTCAAGATTTCTTGTAATGTGTGGGCAGCACCATATGCTTCCAATGCCCAAACTTCCATTTCTCCAAATCTCTGACCACCATTTTGAGCTTTACCACCCAATGGCTGCTGAGTAACTAAAGAATATGGACCTGTAGCACGAGCGTGCAGTTTATCGTCAACCATGTGGGCCAACTTGATCATGTACATTACACCGACACTAATACGTTCATCGAATGGTTGTCCAGTTTGTCCATCATATAACACCTGTTTTCCATCGACAGTCATGCTTGCTTCGCGCATTACATCTTGTAAGTCTTCATTTGATAAACCATCAAATACAGAAGTAGAGAATTTAACACCTAATTTACGAGCAGCGTAACCTAAGTGGATTTCTAAGATCTGTCCGATGTTCATACGTGAAGGTACACCGAATGGGTTCAACAAGATATCAACTGGATGTCCATCAGCCATAAATGGCATATCTTCGATAGGTAAAATCTTAGAGATGACACCTTTGTTACCGTGACGACCAGACATCTTATCCCCTTCAGAAATCTTACGTTTCTGAACGATATATACTTTAACACGCATATTTACTCCAGGAGGAAGATCCGATCCATCTCCACGTTTAAATACACGAATAGAATGAACGATACCAGCACCACCATGAGGTACTTTCAATGAATTGTCACGAACTTCACGTGATTTTTCACCAAAGATTGCTAATAATAATTTTTCTTCAGGACTCACTTCACTTTGTCCTTTTGGAGTAACCTTACCAACTAAGATATCTCCTTCTTTAACTTCGGCACCAACCATGATGATACCATTTGAATCTAACTTACGAACTGCTGCTTCACCAACGTTAGGAATATCACGAGTGATTTCTTCTGGGCCTAACTTAGTTTCACGACAGTCAATATCATATTCTTCTACGTGGATTGAAGTATATACATCATCACTAACCATACGTTCTGACATGATGATGGCATCCTCGTAGTTATATCCATGCCATGTTGTATATGCAATAACAACGTTTTGACCTAAAGCCAATTCTCCATTTTGCATACTTGGACCATCAGCTAAGATATCGCCTTTTTCAACCTTTTCACCAACTTCTACAATTGGACGTTGGTTGATACAAGTGCTTGCGTTTGAACGAGCAAACTTACGTAACTGATAAGTGTGGTTTTCACCTTCATTATCTTTAACAACAATACGCAAACCATCTACATATTCAACTACACCATCTTGTTTTGCGACAATACCAACACCAGAGTCCTTAGCAATTTTATATTCAATACCAGTACCTACATAAGGTGAATGAGGAACTAATAATGGAACAGCCTGACGCTGCATGTTGGCACCCATTAAGGCACGAGACGCATCATCGTTTTCCAAGAATGGGACACAGGCAGTCGCTACAGATACGATCTGTTTTGGACTGACGTCGGCAAGTTCTACTTCGTTACGATCAGCGATGATAGTTTCACCAGCCTTACGAGCTACGACACGTTCATTTACTAAATGACCATCGCGAACCTCATTGGCCTGAGCGATTACATAATCTGCTTCTTCATCAGCACTTAAGTAAACTGTATCTTCACTAACAGTACCATCCGCATTTACCTTACGGTAAGGCGTTTGAATAAATCCATATTCATTGATACGAGCATATGTAGTTAAGTTATTGATCAAACCGATGTTTGGCCCTTCTGGCGTTTCGATTGGACAAATACGACCATAGTGAGAGTTGTGAACGTCACGTACTTCGAAACTTGCACGATCACGACTGATACCACCTGGACCTAAGGCTGAAATACGACGTTTATTTGTCAATTCAGCTAGAGGATTTTGTTGATCCATGAACTGTGATAACTGTGAACTAGAGAAGAATTCTTTAATTGCAGCTGTCAAAGGACGAATGTTTGTCAATTTTCTAGGAGTTAGGCTATCCATTTCTTGAATGGACATACGTTCTTTAACGACACGTTCCATACGAGATAAACCAATACGGAACTGGTTCTGAATCAATTCACCAACAGAACGAATACGACGGTTACCTAACATATCGATATCATCTGTTGTTCCTACACCTTCCATAACATTTAAGCTATATGAGAAGAATGCATACATATCTGAAACTGTAATTGTGTGTTTATTTGCGAATGGGTCATTTCCAGCAACACGGACTTCATCCCCGTTATCGTCAATAATATATAATTCTTGAACACATGCACCAATCAACCATGCTGTGATATCTTCACTTAAAGCACGTTGTTTAACTTGTGTTTCAACATCACTATCGATGGCATCCGGACTTACACCAACCATATAACGGTTCGCAACTAATTCCATATCTGCATCAACAATATCTTCACCTTGAGCATTTGTTAAACGTCCAAGAGCATATAAACGTTGACCATAGTTAAATACAGAATCCATATTTTCGGCTGTTAATTTAACTGGTTGTGCAAACAATCCTGCAAAAATATCAACATTTTCAACAACCTTTTGGATTGCTAAAACATCTTGTTCAGTTAATACTGTACCAGCATCTAAATAAGCATCCTCTGTTTCAACATCACTAGCTAATACACGACCAATTAATCCTGTAGTCCAGCTTGTTGGAATTGAAACGATATCTTCTTCATGGAATTCTGAGCGGAATGGATAAGCGACACAATAAGTACCTTTAGCCAATTCTTCACGTAATGCATTTCTTTCATCACGGTGAACCATAGTACCTTTTTCCATGAATACGTTGCCATTTACATCAACAATATCATGAGCAAGTGTCATACCTGCCATACGATCGATCGCATTTAATTTCTTACGTAATTTATAACGACCAGCTTTTGTCAAGTCATAACGACGGTGATCAAAGAATTTTGCTTGCATCAAAGTGATTGATCCATCTAATGTAGGGATTTCGTCACTTCTTTGATTTTCATAGAAAGAAAGTAAAGCTTCCTGAGTTGTTTTTACTTTATCGTTCAATAAAGTGTTTTCGATTTCTTCATATTTACCGAAGAAAGCAGTATACAACAACAAATACATATTCATGTATTCGCGATCTTCTGCATCTGTAGCTACATCAGACCAGTTACGTCCCATTGCACGAAGGAATGTTTCCATCATTGATGTATCGTGAGTATCTTCGTTCACTCCGATATTCAAAGACATACCAATCGCCTTGAATAAAATACTGAATAATACTTTACGGCGACGGTCAATAGAAACATTAATTAAACGTCCGTTTGTAGTTTTCTTTTGTTCAGTCATGAACTCTAACCAAGTACCACGACTTGGAATTAATTCACAGCTATAGTTTTGTTTACCAGTTTTTTCATCATAACTTTCCGCAAAATATGCTCCTGGAGAACGTACGATCTGACTAACGATTACACGTTCTGCACCATTGATGATGAATGTACCAGTTTCTGTCATTAAAGGGAAATCCCCTAAATATACTTCTTCACTCTTAGTTACAACTTCCCCAGTTTCTGAGTCTGTAACTTCCAATTCCATATCTGCATATAGAGGTGCTGCAAAGTTGCATTCTCTATACATAGATTCTTCTGCGTTATATTTCGGTTCTTCAAAATGATAACGAAGGAAATTTAAGCGAATGTTTTTTCCATAGTTTTCAATTGGATAGATTTCTTCAAATACTTCTTGGATACCTTGTTGCGTAAACCATTTAAATGAATCTGTCTGGATTTCGACAAGATTAGGTAACTCTAATTTACCACTAACCTTTGAGTAATCTCGGCGGGAAGATTTTTTTCCACACGAGACAATACGATATGCTTTGTTGTTGTCCATGCATGCCATCCTTTCGTTCGAATTTGTACTATACTAGGTGGTTTTCATCTGAAAACTCACACTATTATGCAATTTATTATACTACTAGTAAAACCGCCAAATGTCAATAAAAACTTGACAAAATTTAAAAAATGAGTTATAAATATTGCCTATCCTTTTTAAGCACCGGTAGTTCGACAGTTGTAAAATCGTAAATATTCCAAATGTCGCTTATGTAGCGCTTTTTTTATGTCAAATTTTCTTTTTATTTTGTTGTACGGATGTTGTACGGCGTTGTAGTATGTGATATAATAGTTCTATATAAGGAGTCTTCCCCATGAAACTTAACTACGACAGAAAATCTAAAGATCCTACCTACTTCATTCAGGTTGGGATTCGCAATGGTAAAAAGGTTACCACAAAGAATGTTGAACGTATTGGTAAACATTCAGAATTATTAAAGATTACAGATGATCCTTTAGAATATGCCAAACAAAGAGTTAAGGAATATAACGAAAATATAAAGAACAGTAAAGTTGAATATAATATCACTGTTAATTTTGATGACAAGGTCATCAATCAAGGAAATACTGTTTCTAAATCCACTTGTAAGAATACTGGCTATTTCTATTTGAAAGAACTTTATTCATCTCTTGGAATCTCTGATTTCTTTGATAAAGTATGCAGCGGACGTAAAATAGCTTTCAATCCAAATATGATAAATATGGTTCTTACTTTTTCTCGGATTCTTGATCCAGGAAGCAAGATGCATACTTTAAAGAATCTTACTGGTTTCTATGGTGATTTTGATTTCTCACACCAGGATATCCTTCGCTTCATGGATATACTGGAAGAAAATTATGATGAGTATCTTTCTCATTTATTTGAATCAAGTAATAAAGTAATCAAAAGGAATACGAATGTATGTTATTTTGACTGCACTAATTTCTATTTTGAAAAAGAATCAGAAGATGAAGACGTCTATGATGAAATCACAGGTGAACTGATCAAAGGACTTTTAAAATATGGTGTATCTAAAGAACATCGTCCAAATCCAATCGTTCAGATGGGACTTTTCATGGATGCCGATGGAATTCCTTTAAGTATGTGTATCAATCCAGGAAGTGACAATGAGTCCCTTTGTGCTGTTCCAGCTGAAAAGAAGATGCTTAAAATGTTTGAGAACAAGAATATCATCTACTGTTCAGATGCCGGACTAGGCTATAATGACACAAGATTATTTAACGACTTTTGTGGAAGAAAGTTTGTAGTAACACAATCCATCAAGAAATTGAACAGTATTCTAAAACAGGCCGTGTTCAATGATTACGATTACCGTTTTTCTCAAGACGGAAAGCCTGCATCTTTAGAAACAATGA